>CAZZCQ010000201.1:0-3151 GCA_964652285.1 uncultured Tissierella sp. | reverse complement strand
TTTTCCCTTGAATTAAGTAGTTATAGCTATGGTGTGGTAATCTTTACTAAGGAAGGAAAGGAAACACTTAGTGGAAAATCTAATAATTTAGGTTTTCTCGAAATGAGGAATGTAGCTGGAGAATTAAGAGCTGCTATGGAAGCTATGAAATATGCACTTTCTAATGGGAAAAGGATTCTTTATTTGCATTATGATTATAAGGGTATAGAGGAATGGGCAAAGGGGAAATGGAAGACAAATAAGATGGGAACTCAGGCTTACAAGGAGTACTATGATTCAATAAAGGATGTATTAGATGTGGTATTTATCAAGGTATTAGCTCATTCAGGTGTGAAATACAATGAAGAAGCAGACGAATTGGCAAAAAAAGAACTCTCTTAGTAGGAGAGTTTTTCAAATCCAACATTGTTACTTTTGAGTAATTCTATCGCGTAGTCATCTATTCTATAATCATATTTATAGTAGATATGTTTAATACCAGCTTGTATCAATAACTTTGTACAATTAAGACATGGGAAATGAGTTACATAAGCAAGACAATTTTTCACCGAAATACCTTCTTTTGCGCAGTATATCAAAGCATTCATTTCTGCATGAATTGTAGCTATACAATGTCCATCTCTCATGGTATGTCCCACATCATCACAATGGGACATGCCTGATACTGAACCATTATAACCACTAGATACGATTCTATTGTCATCATTGACAAGTAAGCATCCCACCATTGCTCTATCGCAAGTAGATCTACTGGCAACTAAATCTGTTATTTCCATAAAATATTCATTCCAAGTTTTCCTATTAGTCATAGTATACTTATACCTCCAATTCTCAGACTATCAAAAAGATAAGAAGCTTGTCAGATTCTTCATGACCTTCAGGATGATAGTATAATATTTTTTTGATAAACTCTTTTATTATTATAACATAATTTGTCTTAGCTCCATACCTTATATTTTGAGCTTTTCTATAGATAAAATGTATAGATATGGGTATAATTAATGCATGGAAAGGGGAGACAAACAATGCTCAAAGAATTTAAAGAATTTGCGATGAAGGGTAATGTAGTAGACATGGCAGTAGGTGTTGTAATAGGTGGTGCATTTGGCAAAATAGTAACATCTCTAGTGAATGATTTGATAATGCCCTTAATAGGTGTATTGACTGGTGGATTGGATTTTACTAACAAGTTTGTTAGTTTAGATGGAAATACTTATTTAACATTTGCAGAAGCACAAGAAGCAAACGCTGCTACAATCAATTATGGCTTATTTATTACTACAATTATCGATTTTCTAATAATAGCTCTTTCAATATTTTTAGTTATTAAACAATTAAATAAACTACAGAAAAAAGAGCCTGTAGTTGAAGAGGCTCCAACAACAAAGAATTGTCCATATTGTTTTACAGAAATTGCAATTGAAGCTACTAGATGTCCTAATTGTACATCTAATTTGGAATAATAATATTGATTACCATGTAGGAAGGACCATATGTCGTTCCAGATTTGGAAGGTGAAGTATAATGATTGGTTTGGTTTTAGAAGGTGGAGGGGCTAGAGGTTCATATCATATAGGTGCATATAAAGCAATATTGGAAGAAGGAATCAAGATTGATGGCATAACTGGTACCTCTATAGGTAGTATAAATGCAGCAATGATTGTCCAAGGAGATTTTGATGCCTGTTATGAATTATGGGAAAGAGTCTCATATTCAATGGTAATCGATGCTAGCGATGAAGAAATTGAAAGCTTTAGGGAAATTAGATTCAAAAAGGATGAGTTGAAGACTGTAGTAGATAAACTCAAGATTATTATTAGTGATGGGGGTTTAGATATTACTCCTTTTAGAGAACTTTTGGATGTATATATAGATGAGGATAGAGTTAGGGATTCTCCTATGGATTTTGGATTAGTTACAATAAATCTTACTGATTTAATGGTAAATGAGGTATTTAAAGAGGATATTCCATATGGAGAATTGAAGGACTACCTATTGGCTTCTGCTTACTTACCAGTCTTTAAACATGAGAAACTAAGTGGTAAGCACTATTTAGATGGAGCATTTTATGATAATTTACCTTTTAAGATGTTACAGAATAAAGGGTATGATAAGTTAATTTTGGTTAGAACCAGATCTAGGGGTTTGATTCGAAGGTATGATAAGTATGATGATGGAATAATTGTTATTTCACCATCAGATGATATAGGTGAAACACATATACTGGATTCTGCTATAAGTAAAAGAAATATTGAGTTAGGCTACTACGATACTTTGAGAGCCTTTAGAAATCTAAAAGGTAGATGGTATTATGTATTGCCTACTGAGAATGAGGAATATTTCTATAATATATTATTTTCATTGGATGATGATAAAATAAATGAATTAAAGAAATTGTTGCGTATATCTGATTCTATGCCCAATAGAAGGGCATTATTTGAGAGTATTATACCTAGACTAGGATCTATACTTGGTCTAGATAGATATTTTAGCTATGAAGATTTATTGATAGGATTATTAGAGAAAAAGGCTGAGATTCTTGAAATAGATAGATTTAACATATATTCTTTTGAAGAATTATTATCCTTAGTAAAGGATAAAAACAGACCAGTAGAACCCAGTATGGATGAAGAATTAACTACAATACAGAAGATAATTGAAATATTTAATAAAGACGAAATTTTACTGAATGCTTCAGATATTATATTTTGAGGATTGAAAGAGCTTGGAGGTTGAGATTCATTGAACATAAATTATATACAAGAACAACTAAAAAAAAGAGTTCCTAGACCCATGGAGGATATGGCAGAGTTTGCAGTATTGATTCCTTTAATAAATAATAAGGGACAATGGGAAGTAATATATGAATTAAGAGCAAAGGGTATGAAATCCCAGCCTGGTGAAGTTTCTTTTCCGGGAGGAAGACTTGAGGATGGTGAAACATTTCTAGAGGCTGCTGTTAGAGAAACCATAGAAGAATTAAATATTGAGAAAAGAAACATAGATATTTTAGGAGAATTAGCAAAAGGTGGTCTGCTAAATACTACCACAAAACGTGCTGATGGTCTAACTTTGCAGGAAGCTATCGAAAAATATGACATTACAGTTAAAAATCCTGATGCAGAAGCAGTACGTATATATAGTAGTGCTC
>CAZZCQ010000200.1:0-3153 GCA_964652285.1 uncultured Tissierella sp. | reverse complement strand
AAACAAATAGATTATCTGAATTTGAAAAATCTATGGATGACTATCTGATTGAGTTGAATAAGGAATCCAAAAATATAAACTTTGGACCTGAACCAATCTTTTCATATATATTAGCTAAGGAAGCTGAGATAAAGAATTTGAGAATTATTATGGTTTCAAAGATAAACAATCTTTCTCCCGAGGTAATAAAAAGAAGGGTGAGTGATTTATATGTTTAAGATAGCGGTTATAGGTGATAAGGATTCGGTCCTAGCCTTTAAGGCATTGGGTGTAGATGTATTTACAGTCTTAGATTCAGAGGATTCAAGAAGAGTAGTGGACACGATTGCCCGAGATAACTATGGTATTATCTTCATAACAGAGCAAATAGCTAGTTTAATTCCAGATACCATAGATAGATATGATAAAGAGATAATCCCTGCGGTAATACTTATTCCTAGTAATCAAGGGACACTAGATATTGGCATGAACCGAATAAATAGAAATGTAGAAAAAGCCGTAGGATCAAATATATTATAGAAAGAGAGGGCTTATCTTGAAGGTAGGAAAAATAATTAAGGTATCAGGCCCCTTAGTAGTAGCGGAGGGGATGGATGAAGCAAATGTATACGATGTTGTAAGTGTTTCAGACGATAGATTGATTGGAGAAATAATTGAAATGAGAGGGGATAGAGCCTCAATTCAGGTATATGAAGAGACAACAGGAATAGGACCTGGAGACCCTGTATATACCACAGGAGAGCCTTTATCTGTAGAATTAGGACCTGGACTAATTGAGACTATGTTTGATGGGATACAAAGACCATTGGAAGACTTAAAAAACTTGGCTGGAGACTTTTTAGCTAGAGGAGTAGAGGTAGCACCACTTAATAGGGACAAGAAGTGGGAATTTAAACCTACTGTTAAAGTTGGAGATGAAGTAGCTCAAGGTGATGTGATAGGAACTGTACAGGAAACTCCAGTAGTCCTTCACAAGATAATGGTTCCAGTTGGAGTATCAGGTAAGGTCACCGAAATAAAAGAAGGTAGTTTTACTGTAGTTGATGATGTATGTACACTTGATGGAAAAACAAATCTTCAAATGATGCAAAAATGGCCAGTAAGAAAGGCTAGAGGCTATCAAGAAAAGATTAATCCAACAGTCCCACTAATTACAGGTCAGAGAGTAATAGATACATTCTTCCCAGTAACAAAGGGTGGAACTGCTGCAATTCCTGGTCCATTCGGTTCAGGTAAGACAGTTGTACAACATCAACTTGCTAAATGGGCTGATGCAGAAATAGTTGTATATGTTGGATGTGGTGAGCGTGGAAATGAAATGACAGATGTACTTATGGAGTTTCCTGAAATCATAGACCCTCAAACAGGTGAATCATTGATGAAGAGAACAGTACTGATAGCCAATACTTCAAATATGCCTGTAGCTGCTAGGGAAGCCTCAATATATACAGGCATAACCATTGCGGAATATTTTAGGGATATGGGATACTCAGTAGCAATAATGGCTGATTCAACCTCTAGATGGGCAGAAGCTCTAAGAGAGATGTCCGGTAGACTTGAAGAGATGCCAGGAGATGAAGGTTATCCTGCATATCTATCATCACGTGCAGCTGCCTTCTATGAAAGAGCTGGTAAGGTAATATGCTATGGGAATGATAATAGAGAAGGTGCTGTATCAGTAATAGGTGCAGTATCACCTCCAGGAGGAGATCTATCTGAACCAGTTACACAGGCTACATTAAGAATAGCTAAGGTTTTCTGGAGTCTTGATTATGCATTATCCTATAAGAGACATTTCCCAGCAATCAACTGGTTAGATTCATATACTTTATATCAAGACAAAACAGATGAATGGATGAATGAAAATATAGGTTCTGACTTTTCCAAAAATAGATTAAAAGCAATGAATCTATTACAAGATGAAACAGAATTACAGGAGATTGTTAGATTAGTAGGTAGGGATGCATTATCTGAAGAGGATCAACTAAAATTGGAAGCTACTAAATCCATAAGAGAGGACTTCTTACAACAAAATGCATTTAATGATGTAGATACCTATTGTTCATTGGATAAACAAAATAAGATGCTAAAATTAGTATTAAGTTTTTATGACGAAGGTTTGCGAGCATTGGGAAATGGTGTATATTTAAGAGATATTGAAAATATGGAAGTAAGAAATAGAATTGCTCGTGCTAAAAATATACCTGAGGATAGTATCGATCAAATTGATGACATAGAAAAAGAGCTGAAGGAAGAAGTAGATAAATTAATAAGCAAAGGAGGTATCCTTGATGCTTAAAGAATATAAAACCGTAAGTGAAGTAGTTGGACCATTGATGGTTGTTGAAGGAGTAGAGGGAGCAAAGTATGAAGAACTGGTAGAGATAGAGCTTCAAACTGGTGAAAAGAGAAGAGGTAGAGTATTACAGATAGATAGTGATAAAGCAGTAATTCAACTTTTCGAAGGTTCTACAGGTATCAACCTTAAGAATACAAGTGTTAGGTTTCTTGGAAGGCCACTAGAGTTAGGTGTATCCATGGATATGGTAGGTAGAATCTTTGATGGTCTTGGAAGACCAAAAGATGATGGACCTAGTATTATACCTGAGAAAAAGGTAGATACAAATGGTGTACCTATTAATCCAGTTGCTAGGGACTATCCTGATGAGTTTATTCAAACAGGTATATCATGTATTGATGGATTGAATACATTGGTAAGAGGACAAAAACTACCAATATTCTCAGGTTCAGGTTTGCCTCATAATCAGGTAGCAGCTCAGATAGCAAGACAAGCAAATGTAATTGGTACAGATGAAAAGTTCGCTGTTGTCTTCGCTGCGATGGGTATTACCTTTGAAGAAGCACAATTCTTTATTGATGACTTTACTCGTACAGGTGCTATAGATAGAGCAGTTTTGTTTATAAATCTTGCAGATGACCCTGCAATTGAAAGAATAGCAACTCCTCGTATGGCTCTTACATGTGCAGAGTATTTAGCTTTTGAAAAGGATATGCATGTACTTGTTATATTAACTGACATGACAACCTATGCTGAAGCTCTTAGGGAAACATCTGCTGCAAGGAAAGAAGTTCCAGGCAGACGTGGATACCCAGGATATCTATATACTGACCTTTCAACAATATATGAAAGAG
>CAZZCQ010000199.1:0-3155 GCA_964652285.1 uncultured Tissierella sp. | reverse complement strand
TCCATAGCAACTTTTTCTATACCATTTTCTTTCATTTTATATAGATATCCTTGCAAATCCACACTCTCAGGCGTAGTCAGCACTGATGGAATATTCTCATCACCTACCATATTCACTACACTGCCAATCAAACCACTTCTAATTTTACCTGCTTCAAATATCTTATTCAACATATAGGTAGTAGTTGTCTTGCCATTAGTAGCAGTGACTCCTATAATTGTCATTTCCCTAGAAGGGTAATTATAAAAGGCAGCGCTCAAATTTGATAAGGCTATTCTAGAATTTTCTACCTTAAACTGTGGCATATCTATATCATCTCGAAAATCCTCCAGGACAAGTGCTAGAGCTCCATTCTCAATTGCTTTATCAATATATTTATGCCCATCAGTTAGATATCCCTTAATAGCAACAAATAAGAATCCATCTTTTACATTATCTGTATGATTAGCTAACCCAACAATCTCAATTTTATCATTATAATGTCTTGTATCTATTACACTTGTATTCTTCATCAATTGGTTTAATTCCAAGTTTATGCCTCCTAGCTCTTAATCTTCTTAGCAAGCTTTTTCATAGTAGCACCTAGATAATCGAATCCAGGTTTTGGATCACTAAAACTCCAGATAGCTGGCGCCTTCTTTTTAAACAATGATTTGATTATACTTCCATGACTCAGTTGCTTTGCTCTAGTATAATCCCTTATAGCCAATAAATCCTCTTGTAAGTATCTAAATACAATACCAGTATCATATTTAATCTCTTTTGTACCTATAGGCTCCCCTACCATCTCCTTGTAAGCTATGTAAGGGAAATTGATGCCTACTTTATATAGTAGACTATTTAAGTTAGTAGTTCGCGCGTTAATCTCAATAAAATAATACTTCCCTGTCTTCTCATCCTTTTTAAACTCTATTTCACCGAAACCCTTATAACCTATAGCCTTAAAGAATGGTGCCCCTATATCATATAGTTCTTGAACATATTTCTGCCCTGTATATACGCTAGCTCCAAAGTTAATGGGATATTGTCGATATTTCTGGCAAGTCATCCAATGGGTAACTTCTGATTTCTGATTCATATGAGCATCAAATGTATACATATGATCATCAAAGCCTGGTATAATCCTTTGAACAATGATTTCAAGACCATTGTCTTCTGCTGACTTAAGTCCCTTATCCAATTCTTCTTTATTATTTACATAAAATATCTTCTTTCTAAACTTCGCTACAAAGGAAGGTGAATCAGTAGGTTTTATAATACAAGGGTATTTGATTTCATCTTCAATTCTTTCATAAAAGTCCTCATCACTAGGCCTAGTTGTTTCAGGAACCAATATTCCATGCTCTAGAGCTAAATTATAGATGCTTTCCTTGTCCATAACTTCTGTCCACAAACCCTTCTCTGTCATTGGAAATAGATAATACTCCTTCAGTTCTTCAAAATAATTATCCATGAACTCTACATAGGGGTCTGCTCCAGGAAACAATACAGGCTTTAATTCTTGTTTCTTTGCATAATCAATTAAAAATTCCAAAAACTCCTCAGCTTCTCTCTTATAATGAGGTCCTATAATATGTTCCTTCGTATATTTCGATTTTGCACCATATGCATCTTTTTTACTATAGTCAGCAGCTACTGTATATACACCTTCTGAACCCAAACATCTAATGATGCTCAAACCTATATAATAATTCGAACCTAAAACAACAGCTATATTTTTCACACTTTCCCCTCCTATTTCATAATATCTCCTATAATAATAGTTTATCCCAATTCACATGATTTAAATATCATCTCAACTGGGATTTGTTTCTTTCTCATCTATGACCATGGCTTCCTGAATAAACAAAAATAGCCCCATCATTATAAATATATCACCAAGACTGAGTATCTTTGGCAATGGATATGGCTTAGGAATCAATATAATATCAGATAGATACACAAGTTTTGTATCCTGATTAATTGGCTGATGTTTTATATTATAATCACTGGTTGGTAACTCTGTGCTAATATTGTTATTTATGCCCTTAATACCATCAATTGATACAGGCATCTTTCCATTATTTGCAAAAATAACAATAAAATTTAAGACAACTCCAATCAAAAAAGCCTTCATTGAATTCTTTTTTATATTTAATATAACGCAAATTATCATCAATATGTAAGACAAAATATGTAAGTAATAAAAACCATCATTTAGAATAATTCCACGCCTCTTGAGTATAGATAATATAATCTGAATACCAGCAGCTATTAATAAAAGATACCAACCACTAATTTCAATATTTTCTAAGTTCTTAAATTTCCCTTTTCTTAGCTTTGCTACAAGTAATGAAAGAATCAAAGGTTCTATTACCATAGTATCAACCCCTTTATCCAATCATCAAATTTATAAAGGCCTCTGCTAATTGAGGATGAAATTGACTACCAGCGTTATTTTTGATTTCATCTAAGGCCTCTTCTTTGCTTAAAGCATCTCTATATGGTCTATCAGAAGTCATAGCATCATAGGCATCAGCAATTGCCAGTATACATGCTTCTACAGGTATATCATCTCCTTTAAGCCCTTCTGGATATCCTTTACCATCATATCTTTCATGATGGTATCTTACTATATCTTCAATATCTTTAAAAAAGTCCATTTTACTGATGATATCAGCACCTACACTTGGATGTCTCATGATTTGTGCATATTCTTCTGAAGTCAACCTTGTAGCTTTGTTCAATATATTATCATTTATAGCTATCTTACCTATATCATGTAAGACAGCTGCTGTTTTGATATTTTGAATCTTATCCTCTGACAAGCCTATAGCTATAGCCAAGCCTAGAGCATAGTCTTCAACCCGGTTAGCATGTCCACTAGTGTATGGGTCCTTGGCTTCTATAGTCTTACTCAATGTCTGTATAGTAGAAATATATAGATTCCTCATATCAACATACATTTTAAACGAATATCTAGCCAATAGCAAAGGACCAAAGAACAACAATACTGCCCAATGACCAAAGCCAATATATGCCAATGCAATAATTATACCTAGAGTACCTACAGCTAAAGCACTCCAGATAACCCCTTTTATATTTGAAATCCAAATTTTTGAGAATTTCTCTCTATTTAGAATAGACATGAGCCCAGATATTATAGATGTATTGGT
>CAZZCQ010000198.1:0-3191 GCA_964652285.1 uncultured Tissierella sp. | reverse complement strand
GAAATCCACAACATATTCAAGGTGTGTTATCTGTGTCAGATTTATCTAGTGTTATGAATATGTTTAAAAAGGAGATAAAAAATAAAGTCAAATAAGAAAAATAATGTTCATTAAGGTGTTTGTCATCCAGAGGCGTAGCCGAAGGTTCTTACCCTTTAGAATGACCCAAAATCTAAGATTCCTCGTTAGCACTCGGAATGACAATCATAATGCGGGAGACCTCAGATCTAACCTACCCATTACCATGACTGTATTGCATATATGCAGGCCAAATGGCTAAAGTGTATGATTGCATCTGAAAGATTTGTTATACCTTACAGCGAAAGTCAAAAATCGTTAGGCAATCAGGGTTTTTAGCGGAGCGTTCCATTGATTGCCTATTTTTGCTATAAGGTATCAAATCTTGAAGCGCAAGAATGCTTTAAACATTTGGCCGATAGTATGAATACATCACATAATTTATTTTATATTCAATCATATCACATACATATGGTCCTTTGGATTCTTTAGTTTTATTTTTGCAGGTGCTCCAACTGCTGTTGCATATGCGGGTACATCTTCCAAGACTACTGAATTTGCACCTATCTTTGCACCTTTTCCAATAGTAATAGGTCCAAGTATCATTGCACCAGCACCTACTATCACATCATCTTCTATAGTAGGATGCCTTTTCTCCCCTTTTTCACCGCCTATTCCACCAAGAGTCACACCATGAAATATTGTTACATTGTTGCCAATCTCTGATGTCTCTCCTATTACAACACCCATACCATGATCAATAAACAAGTTATCACCTATAATTGCACCAGGATGAATTTCTATTCCGGTTTTCTTTCTTCCTCTTTGAGAAACAAGTCTTGCTAACAATATTCTCCCTTTCCTATAAAACTTATGGGATATTCGATGATATGCTAGAGCCTTTATCCCAGGAGATGTTAGAATTGCTTCAGCTAGGCTCTTTGCTGCTGGATCCTTTCTGAGGACTACTTCCCCAAGAGATCTAATAAATTTTATCATGTCTTTCACCCCTACTCTTCAGCAAATAATACAGTTGAAAGATATCTTTCACCTGTGTCAGGTAATACCGTTACTACTCTTTTGCCTTCTCCTAATCTTTTAGCTATTTCAATGGCAGCTGCAAAATTTCCTCCTGATGACATCCCTGCTAGTATCCCTTCATTCTTACCTAAACTTCTTGCAGCCTCATATGCCATTTCTTCATCCATGTCCATTACTTCATCCACTACCTCTTTATCGTATATATCAGGAATAAAATTTGCACCTATTCCTTGTATCCCATGACCTGATGGAACTCCTCCTGTTAGTACAGGTGATTTAACTGGTTGTACTGCAACAGTAATAATATCCTTCTTATATTCTTTTAAAATCTTACCCACTCCACTAATCGTTCCTCCAGTACCAACTCCAGCTACAAAAGCATCAAGATTCCCATCTGTATCTTCTAGTATTTCTTTCGCAGTTGTCTCTATATGGGAAAGGGTATTAGCATCATTTTCAAATTGCCTTGTAAGAAAATAATTATTTTCATCAGCTAATTTTTCTGCCTTATCAACCGAGCCCTTCATGCCATATTTACCTTCTGTTAGGATCAATTCTGCTCCATATGCAGTCATAATCCTTCTTCTCTCAATACTCATAGTTTCAGGCATTACGATTATGACTTTAAATCCCATTGCAGCACCTATCATAGATATAGCTATACCCATATTTCCACTAGTAGCTTCGATTATAGTATCTCCTTTTTTTAATATTCCTTTATCTATAGCATCTTTAATCATATAAAGAGCAGGTCTATCCTTAATACTTCCACCTGGGTTAAATCCTTCTACTTTAACCAAGATCTCTGCCATCCCTTTTTCAGTATTGTTAATTCTTACTAGAGGTGTGTGACCTATTGTTTCTGAAATGTTGTTATGAATCATTGATTTACTCCTCCTATAATATAGTTTTGATTAAAACCTAATATCGATACATTGTTCATCTAGTTAGGACATAAAAAAACCTTTCACTTCTATATATCACAAGATATACAGAGGCAAAAGGTTATTTTCGCGGTTCCACTCTGTTTAAGATTTTCATCCAACTCTCTTCAAGTACATTCATACTCTAGTCCTGTAACGGGAACTGCCGCCTTAATCTACTATCATTCGACAAGGTGCTCATTGGTGCACTTCTAATCCACTAGTATAGACTCTTTCCACCAGGTGAGTCCTCTCTTATATACCTCATAGATTATACTTTACCAAATCTTAGCTTTTTATTAATTTATACCAATGTATTAAATTATAACATAAATGCTAGAAAAAACAAGAATCAAATTAAAAAATTCATCATCCTAATTACTTCCATATAATCATCAGACTTTAAAGAAATAGTATTCTCATCTACCTTTGTTATACCTGGGTAGTATGAATTTTTATAGGCATCCTTGTGCTTTTGATATCTAATTTCGATATCAAATTCCTTAGGTAATTCAATCTTGCATAATGAAATATCATTTGACAAAGCCTTATAAACCGACTCTTCTATCAATTCCAATGCCAAGTCTGGGTGGATACTAATTGTTGAATTTCCCTTTCCTTCTTTTACTGCAATGGTTTTTATATTTTTATTTATACCCTTTATATCCTCACATAAACCCTTATCTCCTGACAAAAATACTATGGGGATGTTCAAATAGGCGGCTATATACGAATGTATAAGGAATTCACTTGCTATCAAGCCATTAATCTTTACATAATCTAAAGATGTAATCATAGTGTGAGAAAGAGGATTTGTATCTCTCTTTGCAGCTGAATGATATCCTATAAAAATGAGAGCATCATAGGATTCATCTAATTCCTGAACCATGGAAAATAGTCCTCCACTCCATCCCCTTACTAATTTGGTGTTCTTGGGTAATACCCTATGGTCTATATTCCTTCCGCTATCATGAGCATCCTTAATCATGATTTCTCTTGCTCCTGCTTTATTTGCTCCATCACATGCAGCTTTGACTTCCAATGTCATTTGATTAGCATAATAGTTATAGCCATCTGAGTCTTTTTCGGTTTCAGCCCAACTTGTACTACCTGTTACACCTTCAATATCAGCACTTATATATATTTTCATCATATCCCCCCAAGTTCTTGAATTATATTTAATAGGATATTCATTAGAAACATATTATG
>CAZZCQ010000197.1:0-3206 GCA_964652285.1 uncultured Tissierella sp. | reverse complement strand
AAATATATCAAAATAACCTACCTCCATCTGAAATATTATACCATATTATTATATGTTATATATAGGAGAATAGTTTCAAATACAGAAGTTTATAAGCAATTATCGGAATAACATAAGGCTCATTCCGTATAAAGGATTTATGTTTCGGCCTTTGTAGGAACAGGACAATGGCTGTTCCAGATTTTCCTACGATAATCTCTTGTATACTATTTTGAGTACATCTTCCTTACCTTTATTACCTTCTTCTAATATGGTGTTCATCTCTGTACTTATCTTGGTCTTATACTCTTGATCCTTTATGCCTTTTAGATTGATTCTTACATTCAATAATGCGCCTTCTAAGCCAGAGTATGCCATTAAAGCACCCACACCTATGTCGGTTATAGCATTTACATTGCCATGATTTGCAAATACAATTTGTAGTTCCAATACCCCTAAGCATTCCTTAGCACATCTAAGTGGAACTTCAAGGGCATGCTTATATCCTTCTTGTATCGCTATACTTCTGATTCTCTTATCTTCATCTGTATCTTTTGGCATCTTAAATGCTTCCATAACTCCATCAAAAGCATTAGAATCCTCATCAATTATTTCTAATAAATTTTTCATTTTCTCTTCTAATACTTTAAAGTTATCTTGTAATTGTTTCTTATTATCATCATTCAATTGATTATATGATTCTTTGTCAAAAGTCAGATTCCCAACCATCTGGGTCAATGCTGCGCCTAAGCTTCCTGCTAAGGCAGCTACGCTTCCACCACCTGGTGTTGGATTCCCACTTGATGCATCACATATATAATCCTTTAGACTCTTTTCAATTAACATTAGAGCACCCCTATTCATATAAAATGTTCTATACAAGATAAATATGTTCCACGTGGAACATATTTATCAGGATTTAATAATCTCGTATATCCTTTCTAAATCCTCTTCATTATAAAACTCAATTTCAATCTTACTTATATTACTTCCCTTTATTAGTTTGACCTTTGTTCCTAATATTTTCATAAACTCTTCTTCCACATCTCTAAGATATGGATCTTTTATAGATTTAACTTTTATAGTTCTCTTATTATCTTTTGATTTTTTAACTTCCGTTTCAGTTTCTCGTACATTCAATCCAGCAGCTATGATTCTTTCAGCAATTTCAACTTGCTCATTCTTATCTTTGATACCAAGCAATACTTTTCCATGCCCTGTAGTTAGATTACCATTATATAAATATGCAATAACCTTCTCATCTAAATTCAATAACCTAATTGTATTAGTAATGTATGTTCTGCTTTTACCTATAGCATTAGCTAATTCCTCTTGTTTTAATTCAAATTCTTCCATCAATTGTTTATATGCCTTTGCTTCTTCTATGGGATTAAGATCTTCCCTCTGGATGTTTTCAACTAAGGATAGTTTGGCTGCATCTTCATCATCTACATCTATAATAATAGCTGGTATATCCTCTAACTTCGCAATTTGTGAAGCCCTAAATCTTCTTTCTCCTGCAATGATTTCAAACTTATCATCTGTAGCTCTCAATAATATCGGTTGTATCACTCCATTTACCTCTATAGATTTAGCTAGTTCGTTTAAGGATCCATCGTCAAAGCTCTTTCTTGGTTGATTGTCCTTAGTTATAATATCTCCCAAAGGGATTTTTCTAATCAAACTCTTGCTTACCTCAACATCTGAATTCAAAATATTCTCTATAGTTGACTTTTCGCCCATTAAGGCGGATAATCCTTTTCCTAATCCTCTCTTTTTAGTATTAGCACTCATTATATAATCAACTCCTCATCTATTCTTACTCAGTTAAGAACAAAAACTCTTCTGCCAATTCCATATAAGCTTCAGACCCTTTTGATTTGTCATCATAATCCATTATTGATAAACCATAGGAAGGAGCTTCTGCTAATCTTACATTTCTGGGAATAATGCTTGTGTATACCTTCCCTTTAAAATAGGCTTTCACCTCATCAACAACCTGAATTGATAAATTGGTTCTACCATCAAACATACTTAAAGCCACACCTTCGATTTGTAAATTAGGATTGAAATTCGCCTTTACTAGTTGAATGGTATCAAATAATTGGCTTACACCTTCAAGCGCATAATACTCACATTGTATTGGAATAATCACACTATCCGATGCAATTAAACCTAAAACACTCAAAATCCCTAATGAAGGTGGACAATCAATAAAGATAAAATCAAAATCATCTCTTATAATTGCCAGCTTATCCCTAAGTAATGTTTCCCAATTTCCCTCCCGAGCAAGTTCAATCTCCAAACCAGCTAATTCATTATTTGAAGGGATAATACTTACCTTGTCGGCACTTGATTCATATAAAGCATCCTGGATAGGTATTCCCAGAGCTAAAACATCATAAATTCTATTCTTTTCATTGCCTTTTTCGATGCCAAGTCCGCTTGAGGAATTGCCTTGAGGATCTAAATCCAACAACAACACTTTTTCCCCTAGTCTACCTACTCCTGCAGATAGATTTATGCTGGTGGTAGTTTTACCAACTCCACCTTTTTGATTAAAAATAGATACAATTTTACCCATGTGCATCACCCTATACTATCTTATTATATATATCTTAACAGAAAACAGTAATAAGTAAAATAAAAAAATGTTCCACGTGGAACATTTTTGTTCTTATAATGTTTTATAAGTATTCTTTAATATTTTGGTAGTTTAATCAATACTTCTACACAATCGCCTCTATCAAATTCTTTATATTCTGCGTTTATGCCATGCTCCTTGATAGCCTTAAATGCTCTCTTAATCGTATTCAGATAGATTCTTACATTTATCAGTGCTTTGATGTTTTGCTTAGGTATATATTGCTCTTCCTCCCTTTTCCTTAAGCTTTCCAAAATATCCTCAACTAAATTCTCTGTATTGCTAACATTCAAGGATTTGGAAACTACCTTATCGAGAACCATATATCTAATCTCATCATCAGGTAATTTTAGCAGAGCTCTGCCATGTCTTTCTGTCAATCCCTCCTCAATCAGAGTTTTCTTAATTTCACTAGGTAGTTTTAAAAGTCTAATCTTGTTTGCGATAGTAGATTGAGATTTTCCTATCTTTTCAGCCAACTCCTGCTGCGTAAAGTTATGATCAATGATAAGATTGTTGTATCCCTCTGCCTCTTCAATAAAGTTCAAATCTTCTCTTTGCAAATTTTCTATCAGTGCTATTA
>CAZZCQ010000196.1:0-3218 GCA_964652285.1 uncultured Tissierella sp. | reverse complement strand
TTTGCTTTAACACATCTTCCAACAATTGGCTATCCCTGATGGAATCTGCTTCCCAATTACCTTGACCAGTACAGATAATTATATTTGAGCCCCTATAAGCATTCAAATAATCATCATTTTGATTTTTTAGATAATCAATAGGACTATTTAGATAAACTTCTTCATCAACTATATCCCCACCAATAAAAAATCTTGCATCATAGATACCACTCAATGCTATTACAGTATCAAAGATATCTGGATGCTTAAAGAAGAAGTTGGCACTATGAAATCCACCCATACTGCATCCTGTAGTCCCCATTTTCTCATACCAGCCTAAATCATTATGAACAAAAGGAATAAACTCATCTGTAATGTATTTGTCATATGTATTGTGTGCATTTGCCTTGTCTCCAGGCCAAGAGCCTTTATTTAACCAACTTTCATTATCTATACTATCCACTGTGTAGATTTTAATATCTCCATTATTGATAAAATCCTTGCACGCTTCTATCATTTGAAAGTCTTCGTACTCATAAAATCTCCCCCCCGAAGATGGGAAGACAATTATGGGCTTGCCACCATGTCCGTAAGCTTTAAATGGCATTATTCTATTTAGATGTACACTATAAAACTCATGATAAACTATATTCATCATTTGCCTCCCTATAATCAATCTGCTTGGCTAAGTATAAAATCAGTTGCTTCTAGCAACTTATCAAAGTCTTCACTTCTTGCGATAAAGGAATAATCTCCCATGATATCTGAAAATATCTGAGGGACTGGTCCGTGGCTTGTGATTATATCTCCATATTCTTCCATCACTTCTTCTATTGAATTATTATATTTATGCTCTTTTTTCAATCCAATATAGCCACAGTAATACTTAATTTCTGGAATTCCATCTATTTTTTGATTAGATATCATCTTAGCATATCTCTCATAAATATCAATATCGCTTCCATAGTTGAACATGTCTAAGGACTGTCCACCAGGAGGCCTAACATTTACTTCTAAGGCAACTAATTCGTTATCTTCTGTCCTAAAAAACTCAAAGTGGAAGAATCTTTCCCTAATATCAAACTCTCTCAATGCTTTAAGCCCTTCTTCCATTAAATCGTCAGGTATGTTTTTTTGGCAATAATAAAACTGATTCAAGCCTTCAAATATGGTATCTAAAACACTATCTGAATATATGAAAGAATTTAAAAAAAGTATCTCCCCATCTTTGTCAACTAATCCATCAAAAGTGTTAACATCACCATATACAAACTCCTCCATAAAATACTCAACTGACGGCTTTGTATTTAAGAAGAAATCAAGTTCACTTTCATCATCTAGTTTATAAGTATTAGCCCCTCCAACTCCAATATTAGGTTTAACACAAACAGGATATCCAACTTCATCAATAAATTTCTTTACTTCATCATAATCCTTAACTATAATTCCTTTAGCTACAGAAATTCCTGCACTCATAAATACTTTTTTCATTTCAGATTTTTTCTTAATAGGATCCATTTCCGAAATTTTATATCCAGCTACATTGAAATCAGTTCTGAGCTTAGCTTCTGTCTCCAACCAGTATTCATTGTGGGATTCGATAAAATCGATTTTCCCATACTTAAAGGTAAAATACCCACAAGCTTTGAGCAATGCATCATAACTCTCCATATCATCTACCATGTAATATTCAGTTAAAGAATCTTTCAATTCTTGATCCAAACTCTCGTAAGGATCTGATGCAATTCCAAGGACTTTAACTCCTTCTTTTTTCAAAGCTACAACAAAATGTTTGAAATTATGTGGGAAATGAGGAGATAGGAAGACATAGTTCATGAGAATTCCTCCTTTTTATATTATTTTAACAATTATAACAATTGTTATAGAATATTTCCAGCCCATATTCAAACTATCTGATTCATTTTGAAATTTCCCTCTAAACTTTCACTGATGAATTTAGAATTTACTAATTAAGTAAATCTTATATTTTTCTTTTCTATGTCTTATTTCATTTGACAAAGATATTTTCCAGTAGTAGAATGATTGTAATGATTACAAACTTGCTATTGTTATAATAATATAAAAAAATATAGGTGGTTACCTCATGCATACAGTTTCTTTAAAAAATTTAGAAAAAAAATTGAAAGATAAAGGCATACATCCCTCATATCAGAGGTTGAAAATCCTTGAATATCTCTATAAAAGTCAAATACATCCAACTGTTGATCGAATCTATACTGATTTGCAGAAGGAGGTCCCAACTCTGTCTAAGACAACTGTCTACAATTCTTTAAAACTATTGGTTCAATATGATTTAGTAAGGATGATTACCATTGAAGACAATGAAACCAGATATGATTTAAATACAAAAGAACATGGGCATTTTAAATGCGAATCCTGTGGAACAATTTATGATTTTGATGTTGATATAGATTTGTTGATCTCAAATGATTTAAAGAACTTCAAAATAAAAGAAAAAAATGTATATTTCAAAGGCATCTGTTCTAGATGCTCTTAAAAATATAAATAAATTAATAAAGGAGGAAATAATATGGCAGAATATGTGTGTTCTATTTGTGGATACATATATGACGAAGCTAAGGGTGACCATGAATCAGGTATTCCAATAGGAACATCATGGGAAGATGTCCCGGATGATTGGGTTTGTCCTCTTTGTGGTGCTTCGAAAGCAGATTTCTATAAACATGGTGAATCAGATAATTCTGAAGAAAAACCTGTTTCTGTAATTGAAGTCTCTCCCGATATGAAAGAACTATCTTCATTGGAAATGAGCGCTCTTTGCACAAATCTAGCTCGAGGCTTGGAAAAACAGTACAAGCAAGAGGAGTCTGCTCTTTTTACTGAACTAGCTGAATACTTTAAGAAAGCAACAGCTCCAGCTGAAAACCCAAATTTTGATAAGTTACTTGAATTAGTTGAAAAAGATTTACAGGAAGGTTTCCCTAATGCAAATGCAATCGCATCGGATTTTAAAGACCGAGGTGCATTGCGTGCTCTGACATGGTGTGAGAAAGTTACTAAAATTTTGAATTCCATTTTAGTCCGTTATGAAAAAGAGGGTAGTGCAATGTTAGAAAACACTGGAGTCTATGTATGTACTATATGTGGTTTTATTTATATAGGTGATATACTTCCTGATGTGTGTCCAGTCTGCAAGGTGCCAAATTGGAAATTTGAAAAGGTTGAAGGGAGGTAATGGAATGGGTGAAAAATATGCA
>CAZZCQ010000195.1:0-3218 GCA_964652285.1 uncultured Tissierella sp. | reverse complement strand
TTTAATGATAGGCAAATGACTTATGAAGAGTATTTAGAGAAGTTTTGTATATAAGAGAAAGGTCTTAGGAGCTCCTAAGACCTTTCTCTTATATCATGTTTATAAACTCAATATCCACTTGAATTTCTTTTTGATCTCTTATTATTGATAGATCAGTTATATCTCCTACCTTATACTTAAATAATGCTTTTTTTAGCTTAAGTGTGGAATCTATATTATCCTCACCCATCTTTACTACAATATCCCCAACTGCTAATCCAGCTTTGTCTGCCGCTGATTTTGGTTCCACTTTTAGGACTATAACTCCTCCTTCAATTTCAAAATCTATACCCAATCTTGCTTCATATTCATCTATATCCATCACTGTAATTCCCATCTGAACTGTTTCAAATGTACCCTTACTGATCACTTCTTCAATAATCACCTTAGCAGAGTTTATAGGTATAGAGAAACCCAACCCTTCTGCTGTTTGCACCTTAGCAGTGTTGATTCCAATTACTTGACCATGTTTATTTAGTAAGGGTCCTCCACTATTCCCTGAATTAATAGATGCATCAGTCTGTATCAAATCCTCCATCATGCTAGATTGATCCACTTGGATAGATCTATTTAGCCCTGATATGATTCCTGATGTCACAGTTCTTTGAAACTCCAAACCCAATGGATTCCCTATGGCTACTGCTAATTCTCCCACTTCTAAGCTATCTGAATCACCAAGCTCAGCTACAGGTAAATTAGTCATACCTACCTTCACCACTGCCAAATCCAATGTAGAGTCATGCCATAAAACTTCTCCAGAAACTTGCTCTCCATCTTCAAAAAGAACTGTTATCTTATTAGCATTTCCATTTGCAATGACATGGGAGTTGGTCAATATATAACCATCACTATCTACTATCACTCCTGAACCAAGTCCTTCTCTGTTTAGATCCCCAAAGATAGATGATTGTGTCTCTACAGTTGTAATACCAACCACTGTAGGTAAGGCCTTCCTAACCACTGCAGATACAGTATCCACATCATCAGAGGTTTCAATATTTATTTGCTCAACCGCATAGACTTTCGATGTGTCAGGTAAGCCTAGACTTGCAAATAAACTAGGTCCCATGTATGTGGCAACAAGTCCCCCAATTATAGATGCTACTAGGGCAATAGCTATATAGGATATAAAGCTACCCTTAAAGCCTTTCTTTTTCTTTGATTCCTTATTCCTATATTCTATCTCTTTGCTTTCTTCATTACTCTTATCTTCATGGCTTTCAACAATATCAAAATTTACATTTGAATCTCTTTTATCATCCATAATATTTCCTCCTTCTTTCAATAATTCAATTATAGTAAAAGATTGTCAAAATAATATGGAAGTAATGTGTAAATCTTGTGTAATGTTAATTATCTACTCTTGTGGGTAATATACTTAATAATATTCTATCAAGAATTATAAGGACATTAGGGAGATGATGGTTTGGAGAAATTAAAGGTAGTTGTGGAATATATTCACCACTCTTGTTTTACTGTAGAAATTGGTGAGAAATTCTTAGTATTTGATTATTATAAAGGTGATATAGAATTAAAAGGTAAGGACATTTATGTGTTTGCATCTCATAGTCATGAGGACCATTTCAATCCAAAGATTCTTGATTGGATGAAGGATTATAAAAGGATTAATTATATCCTTAGTAAGGATATAGATGTTAAAGATGAAGAGAACATATTTCTTATGGGTGCATACAAGGAAAAGATACTAGATGGTATGGAGATTAAAACTTTTGGCTCTACAGATCAAGGGGTATCTTTTTTAGTATCAGTTGATGGTATTAATATCTTCCATGCTGGAGATTTAAACTGGTGGTATTGGGATGATGATCCTGAAGATGAAAAAATAGATATGGAGAATTCTTTTAAGATAAAGATAAAGAGAATAAAGGAATCTGATATGGATGTTGATATATCCTTCCTTCCTGTTGATCCAAGGCTAAAGGATTTCTCCCATCTAGGTGGAGAATACTTTATAAAAGAAATAAAACCGAAGTATTTCTTCCCAATGCATTTTTGGGGAAGGTATGGTACTATTCAAGAATTTGCCAATAAAGTAGATAGTCCATATACTAAGATTGTAAATATAAGTCATAGGAATCAGATATTTGAATTGTAGTAACAAACACCCCTAAATGCACCAGCATTTAAGGGGTTATTTAATCAATCCTTATCATTAGGGGTTTCCTCTTCTTTAGACAGAGTCTTACTCATTAACTTTAATTGTTCTCGAATGTAAATATGCTTTACTTCAGTTAAATCAAATTTTAGTAACTTAAATATAAACTGCCATATAGCTCCACTGAAGAAAGCTACAATCAATGTTCCTATACCTAGATTTCCACCTAATAAATAACCTATAGCTACTACCAGGGTTTCGATAATGCTCTTCATAAATCTAACGGAGCTTCCAGTTCTTTTCATCAATGCAACCATCAATCCATCCCTAGGTCCAGCTCCCCATCCAACAGAAATATATATGTAGAATCCAATTCCTTGTAGGATTATTCCAATTAATAATAGAATTAAACTAGGTAAAAATGTCTCAAATATAGGGACAAGATTATAAAATATTAATATATCAACATATACTCCTATTAATATCATATTTGCTATAGTACCCCAGCCTATATCCTGTTTAAGCAAAATGTCAATTATTAAAACAACAAAGCCCACAAAGATATTAGCTTTACCTACTGTCATACCAGTAACAATTGATATTCCTTGGTGGAGAACATCCCATGATGCAACACCAATCTGTGCATTCAATAAACAAACCGAGCCTATCCCAAAAACAAACAATCCAAACGCCAGCTTAAAAGTCTTAAATGTTATAATTCTAAATGTCTCTTTCATATTATATTCTCAACAAGACTGGACGAATATCTGAACCTAATCTCCAGCATGCATTCCTTTCTCTACCTATTATAATATCTTCATTCACATTCAAAGAAATAAGTTTCAATTTTCTCTCTCCATTTGATAAGCGTCTAAAAATGAATGTTTTTCATCCCCCTTCTTCCATGCTATAACTCCATCCATATTGACATTTTCTAAAGCTCTAAAGATATTGATATCTAGGTTTGCAAAAGAAGGCTTCAACTCCTCAATTAATTCCTTTATCTCATATCTCTTATTACCTATCTTTTTAGCTGCAACCATGCAAGCACAGTTCAAAGGCC
>CAZZCQ010000194.1:0-3261 GCA_964652285.1 uncultured Tissierella sp. | reverse complement strand
TGGTGATCGTATAGTTTATCCGATGCATGGTGCAGGTATAATAGAAAATGTAGAGATTAAAGAGATATTAGGTGAAAAAAGACGTTATTTTATAATGAGGATGCCAATTGGTGATATGAAGGTAATGGTACCTGTTGATAATGTTGAGGATGTTGGAGTTAGGGAAATAATAGATAGAGATGAGATGGATAGGGTTATCGATGTACTTAGAGGTGATAGAGGTGCTATGCCACAAAATTGGAATAGAAGATATAGACAAAATATGGACAGAATAAAATCTGGAGATATCTATGAAATAGCAGCAGTAGTTAGAAATCTCATGCTTTTAGATATGGAAAAAGGATTATCTACAGGAGAACGTAAGATGCTCAATGATGCAAAACAAATGTTGATTTCAGAAATGGTTCTAGTATGTAATTTGAGCTTAGAGGAAGTTGAGGAACTAGTAGTAGAGGTAATAAGCCAGACTGCAGAAGAAGAGAAGGAAGCAGCAGAACAGGAAGTGGCAGAGCAAGAACTTCAAGCTGAAGAACAAGAATAACATAATATAACAAATTCTTGTGATTTTGTTATAAAAAATTTTTTTATGGTAATAAATATAAGGAGGTGAGATTATGCTTAACAAAATTTTTCGTTTTACAATTGGTATTTTAGGAGGTTTATTAGGAGCAGGCATAGTTAGGGTGGTAATTCTTTTAGAAGTAATCAATTTGCCTGAAGGTGGTTGGCAACTATTAGCAATCTATATTATTAATTCATTATTATTCGCAATTATATCCTTTATTTTATCCCCAAAGATTGCATCTAAAATCAAAAAACTTATACTATTTATTGAAAATGAACTACAGAAATTTTCAACCCAAGATATTGCTTTAGGCTCATTTGGATTGATAGTTGGTTTAATTATTGCTTTTCTAGTTAGCCAACCATTAGATAATATTAGAATTCCCTATGTAGCATTTGTGTTACAATTAGGCTTATATGGTTTCTTTGCTTATCTAGGTATTAAGATAACAACCAGAAAAAGAGAGGATATAGCAGCAGCTATTGGAGATTTTGGTTCTTTTAGGAGAACATCTAAAGACAAGTTAAAACAGACTTATAAATCATGTCCAAAGATATTGGATACCAGTGTAATAATAGATGGAAGAATTGCTGATATATGTAAGACTGGTTTTATAGAGGGACCTCTTATTATTCCAGAGTTCGTACTAGGAGAACTCCAACATATTGCGGATTCTTCTGATGGATTGAAAAGGAACAGAGGAAGAAGAGGGTTAGATATTCTCAACAAAATTCAGAAAGAACTGGAGATAGAAGTAATTATCCATGATAAGAAATTTGATGATATCCAAGAGGTAGATGCAAAGCTATTAAAGCTTACTCAGCTTTTGAAAGGCAAGATAATTACAAATGATTACAATCTTAATAAGGTTGCAGAAGTACAAGGTATAGATGTATTGAATATAAATGAATTGGCTAATGCTGTTAAACCCGTTGTATTACCAGGGGAAGAAATGGTGGTACAGGTAATTAAAGATGGAAAAGAGTCAGGGCAAGGGTTGGCATATCTTGATGATGGCACTATGATAGTCATTGAGTCAGGGAGAAAGTTTATTGGAGACACTATTGATGTTATAGTCACCAGTGTGTTACAAACATCTGCTGGTAGAATGATATTTGCAAAACCAAAGTCAATGGCAGATAAAGCTGTATAATTTTAAAGACCCCCTAGGGGGTCTTTTTATGCCCTAACCCAATTTGCGATTTTTGCAAATCTTAGGTACCATCGTGGCACTCCCCAAAGTAGTCCTGCGGAGCAGGTAGAGGTTGTGAAATAGGAGGATTCGATTGAGGAAAGTTTCAGTAACCAAATTTTAACTTTTAATAATCGTAACTTATGCTATAATATAAAATTGAGAGGTGAAGACTATGTATAATAACTACTATGTCTCAGCGATTATTGCTGCTGCTGGAATGAGTAATAGAATGGGAAGTAAGATAAATAAACAATTTATTGCTATAGATAATAAACCAATATTAGTTCATACATTGGAGAAATTTGAAGAATGCAAATATGTTGATGAAATCATATTGGTTTCTAAAGAAGAAGAGGTAGATTACTGTAGAAAAGAGATAGTAAGAAAATTTGGCTTTAATAAGGTTGCAAAGATTATTCGTGGTGGTAAAGAAAGACAGGATTCTGTCTATAATGGTCTATTGGCCTTAAATGAAAATACAGACATCGTTTTGACCCATGATGGTGCAAGACCATTTGTTAAAGTAGATCATATTATAGCTGGAATAAAAGGGGTTATTGATTATGGTGCATGCGTTATAGGAGTTCCTGTGAAAGATACTATGAAAGTAATCAATCAGGAAAATATTGTTCATCATACTCCTAAGAGGAGTTTATTGTGGGCAGCTCAAACCCCGCAGTGCTTTTGGGGCCATTTGATAAAACAAGGCTATGAATATGCTATGAATGAAGGAATTATAGCCACAGATGACAGTTCCTTGGTAGAGAAAATGGGTTATGATATCAAGATGATAATGGGAAGCTATGACAATATAAAAATAACTACTCCTGAAGATATTTTAATTGCAGAAACCCTTTCTAAGGACATGAAGACTATATTATCTAGAAGTGAGATTTTTTATAAGAGTAGGTAGGTGGATGTATGAGAATTGGATTTGGTTATGATGTACATAGACTAGTTGAAAATCGAAAACTCATATTAGGTGGTGTAGAGATATCCTATAAAAAGGGGCTATTAGGCCATTCTGATGCTGATGTCTTAATTCATTCAATTATGGATAGTATATTAGGAGCCTTGGCTTTAGGGGATATAGGTAAGCATTTCCCAGATACAGATGAGAAATATAGAGATGTTTCCAGTATGATATTGCTTGAGAATGTGTATGAAATGATGGAAAGTCATGGATATGAAATCGGGAATATCGATGCAACCATAGGAGCACAACAACCCAAATTAGCATCATATATTAAGGACATGAGGACAAATATTTCTAAGACCTTAAATACTAAGATAGACAATATAAATATAAAAGCAACGACAACTGAGCAACTAGGGTTTGTAGGTAGAGAAGAAGGTATTTCTTCATATAGTGTCTGTCTACTTGAGAAAATTGTTTGACAACATATATTTAATTTAGTAGAATTCAATATATTAGCGAAGATAGGAAATAGTATTTATTAATGGTCTTAAGAGAGGAACAATAAGGTGTGAAGTTCTGACC
>CAZZCQ010000193.1:0-3269 GCA_964652285.1 uncultured Tissierella sp. | reverse complement strand
GGCATAGATATGAATAAGATAATTTCTTATACCTTTGCCATTGGTTCTGCACTGGCAGGTGCAGCAGGAGTGCTTGTAGGAACCTATTATAATACTATCAACCCTCTAATGGGAGCAGGACCAGGACTTAAGGCCTTCATAGCGGCAGTTATTGGGGGAATAGGATATATTCCAGGGGCTGTGGCAGGTGGATTTTTATTAGGTGTTACTGAGACGACCGTTAGTGCTATAGGAGGTTCCTTATATAAGGATGCAGTAGCATTTGCCATTTTGATAATTGTTCTTTTGGTTAGACCAAGTGGGATTTTTGGGATTAACACAAAGGAAAAGGTGTAAGGAGATGGGTGGCATGAAATTATTTAATAAAAAGAATTTCATAATTCTTGTATTGATAATTGTAGTATACCTTGCAGTTACATTATTGATTAATTTGGGAATCATAGATTCATATATTCAACTGAATATGGTTATTATAGGTGTTAATGTAATATTGGCCATGGGTCTAAATCTGATAATAGGTTTCACAGGCCAATTTTCTCTGGGGCATGCAGCATTTATGTCGATTGGAGCCTATGCTTCTGGAATTATGACTGCAAAGCTAGGGCAACCATTTATTGCAGGAATTATTGTAGCTGCATTATCTGCAGCAATAGCAGGAGTGTTGGTTGGATTTCCAACTTTAAGATTGAAAGGAGACTATTTAGCTATCGCAACTCTTGGATTTGCTGAAATAGTTAAAATATTGGGCCTAAATAATTCTTATATAGGAGGAGCTACAGGATTAAATGATATACCACGTTATACTAATTGGACGTGGCTCTACTTATGTGTTGTTGGAACCATATTGATTGCACATAATTTTGTAAATTCCTATCATGGCAGAGCATGTAAATCCATCAGGGAAGATGAAATAGCTGCAGAAGCTATGGGAGTAAATACATCTTATTATAAGATTTTGGTATTTAGCCTTGGTGCATTTTTAGCAGGTATTGCAGGTGCATTATATGCCAACTATTTCTTCTTTATTAAGCCTGATTCTTTTGGATTTATGAAATCAATAGACATATTGGTAATTGTTGTATTTGGCGGATTGGGTAGTATTACAGGTTCAATCGTAGGTGCAATTTCCTTATCCTTAATATCTGTATTTTTGCAGAGCTTCCCAGAACTTAGAATGATAATATACGCAGTTGTATTATTCTTAATAATGGTATATAGACCGCAAGGTTTGATGGGAGATAAGGAATTTAAACTGTTTAAGAAGGAGGGTGTTTTAGATGGAAATGTTAGTGGTAAATAATCTTTATAAATCATTTGGTGGTGTCAAAGCTGTATCAAATATAAACATGAAAATTGAAGAAGGTAGAATTGTAGGACTAATAGGTCCAAATGGTGCTGGAAAGACCACATTTTTCAACCTACTGACAGGCATCTATAGACCTAGCTCGGGTGATATAGTTTATAAGTTCGATGAAGAAGTCTCATCCTATAATTTCAAACCTTCAAAAATGGTTGGATATGGCGTTGCTAGGACCTTTCAGAACATAAGATTATTTAAAGATATGACAGTCATAGATAATGTTTTAATAGGTTATCATAACAATTTTAAATATAATCTATTTACATCGTTGTTAAGATTGCCAACATTTTTTAAATATGAACAAGATGCTTATGATGATGTTATTGAAACTCTTAAAGCATTTGATTTATATGATAAAAAGGATATTTTAGCCAAGAATCTTCCATATGGAGATCAAAGAAAGGTTGAAATAGCAAGGGCTTTAGCTTCTAAACCTAAGTTGTTATTGTTGGATGAGCCTGCAGCAGGGATGAATCCACAAGAAACAAAGGAGCTTATGAAGCTTATAAAATGGGTTAGAGATGAATATGAGTTAACGGTAATTCTAATCGAACATGATATGTCATTAGTAATGGATCTATGTGAGGATATATTTGTATTTAATTATGGTACCCTATTGGCTCATGGATGTGCTGAAGACATTAAGAATAATCCAAAGGTAATTAAAGCATATCTCGGAGGTGAATAGTAGTTGTTAGAATTAAAGGATTTGAATGTATATTACGGTGGAATTCACGCACTAAAGGATGTAAATCTTAAAGTAAATCATGGTGAGATTGTTACCCTTATTGGATCAAACGGCTCAGGTAAGACCACAACTCTTAGGACAATATCAGGTTTGGAAAAAGCCAAAACTGGTGAGATTCTATATGAAGGCAAAGACCTTCTAAAAACTCATGCACCAAATATTGTTAAATTAGGTATTTCACATGTGCCTGAAGGAAGAAGGGTTTTTACAACCATGTCAGTTATGGAAAATTTGGAGCTAGGTGCTTATACTAGAGTTGATAAAAATCAGATTAATAAGGATATAAAAAGAGTATTTGATCTATTTCCACTTCTATATGAGAGAAGAACACAAAATGCAGCTAATTTGTCGGGTGGAGAACAACAGATGCTAGCCATAGGGCGTGCTCTTCTATCAAAACCTAGATTAATGCTACTTGATGAGCCATCTATGGGATTAGCCCCAATTATAGTTAGTGAAATATTTGGAATAATAAATGATATAAATAGGCAAGGAACAACGATTTTATTAGTTGAACAAAATGCAAAAATGGCTCTACAAACTGCACATAGGGCATATATAATTAAGAATGGTGGTATTGAACTAGAAGGTACAGCAGTGGAACTATTAGATAATGAACTGGTACAAAAAGCATATCTTGGAGGATAGAAGAATCATATAATATATTATGGCTTATCATGGTATAATTTTCTTAGTATTGAATAAAATAAAAAGGTATTGATTATATATATATAAAGGCTTATAATGTGGGTGTAATGTACGATTATTCATTATATATTAAATGGAGGGAAGCAAATGAAAGCAATTATTGATAGAGATGCTTGTATAGGATGCGAATTGTGTGCGACAATATGTCCTGATGTATTTGAAATGGATGATGAAGACATAGCCACAGTAATCGCTGATCCGGTACCTGAGGAAAATGAGGATGAAGCTCAAGAGGCAGCAGAATCATGTCCAACTGAAGCGATTCTTATAGAAGAAGAATAATACTTATAAATGGTACAAAAGAAGCTCATATGATTGAGTTTCTTTTTTTGTTACTCTGATATATTCTAAATATTAAAAAACCTAAAAAATTCCTTGCAATAGAAGTAAGCTAGTGGTACAATGAAGTTGCAGCTTTAATTCGGAAGTAAATTATTAACACAAGAATTTCTG
>CAZZCQ010000192.1:0-3279 GCA_964652285.1 uncultured Tissierella sp. | reverse complement strand
TGATATAAGATGCAGTGATTTTTACGTCATCACTATTTATACCATATTGAATATATTCCAAATTATCAATAAGGGAGAAGAGAATCAAGGATTGTGGTCTCCATGTATAGTCTGAACTAGTTGATATATACTTTGCTATTATCACATCACTGGCTTGAAAATTAATTTGAAGACCAAAATGTTCCTCCTTGGTAAAGAGTTCCATATTAGTAAATAGTTCTATTCCACTACATGTTAATTCTTCTGGGAAATCCAAAAGATTAATGATATTAGCAACATTTGAATTATCACCTATATAGGTTTCCTTAAGCTTATATAATTCATCTATTTTTACAGTATCAATATCATCTTCCTTATCATATTTATTATTCTTGCTTATAAAGACATCCATGCCCTTTTCAGTATCTATATGTCCGTAAAATCCAAAGGCTTGATTATCCTTCCCACCACTGAACATGATATTATCTGCTACAAGGTTTTCTTTACCATCAACTAATTTTATTAAACTATAATCATCCTTGCCCTTATATCTGATAAATAATATTTCATCATTGGATATATCCATGGGCAAGAAATTAAAATCATTTCCTTCTGTTATCTTTCGTATTTCAGAACTATCTAAGTCATATTCATAAATGCTATATGCTTGCTTTTCCCATTCATTATAAATTTGATTATAATCCGAAATATTATTAGGATCTACAGCTTCAGTAGCTGAGTATAGCAATTTCTTGCCATCTAAAGTGAAACTAGGGGTCATAGCCACAAAGTCCTCATCAGTAACATTTATAATATCATGGGATTTGTCTTTATTGATATTTACCAAGACTACATTCTTATTTTCAAACATATCCCTACCAACGCCTTCAATTAATCCAATCATACCAGTACTTGGATTTATGGCTAAATGGTTTTTATATGACAAGGTCTCTATATCTGCAAATTTCGTATGTGTCTTTTCTTTTACATCATATATTCCTAGGCCTATTCCATCGGAACTTAGAGAACCTGAAGCTGGCTTTTCCATTATATAAACATATCTTCCATCAGCTGAAATATCCCAAACAATAGGATTGGAACCTATCATTTCATCTGTAGTTCTTCTACCTTCCACGATTATATTTGTAGAGAATTGTTTCTTACTCTCATCATAATTGTTCAAGTCAATTTCGACTATACCATCATTTGCCATAAAGTCTCCTTCTGCTGTAGTCCATTTACTAACCTTTCTACCATAAACCAAATTATCCTTAGAAGACATTAATCCTGTATAGTAGTATTCATCTATATGCTCAGTTTTCTCATTAGAAAGTACATTGAGTACGGTAAATCCTGACTTTTCATTTGAACCATATGCAATAGTATTATCATCTACCCAATCATATGAAGCATAATAATGTTCAATCTTATCAGCAATCTTTTCGTATTTAGCATTTTTCATATCATATATATATAGATTGTTATCCTTTGTATATGCAATAAAAGACCCTGATTTAGAAATAAGAGGATACTCAAAGGATTTTCCATCGTGTATCTTAGTCTCGCTATCTCCATCTAGATAAGAATAATACAATCCATCTTCTTTGATATATACTACATATGATTTATTTCCCTCAGCGGCATCAGTTGGTACTATATTACATGCTACAATTAAACCAGAGCTGATGATTAATACTGATATAAGCAGAGATAAAATATACCTTCTCCTAGTGGTTTTAAAGAAATAAAGCATATTCTCAAGTCTCGATTTTAATTCTTTTCCACTGGAACCCATAGTTGTGGTTAGGGCTCTCCTTCTAAGCATTGAATTATCTATTGATATGAGAATAGTATTTCCATAAAATTTTCTCTCCTCAATATTCATACCATCAACTACTTTTTCATCTATTGAATATTCACAGTATTTATCTATCTCTTTTAACAATATATAGATTATTGGATTAAACCAATGAATGGCATTTATAGTTAAGCCAAGAGCTTTAGTTATAATATCCTTTCTTTTATAGTGATTTAATTCATGTAAGAATATCATTTTTAATCTTTTATCATTATTATCTATATTTGGAATTAAAACCATAGGATTTAATATCCCTATCAGCATTGGAGAAGCAATTGTATCAAAAGTTTTCAATGATATATGCTTCTTTATATTCAATTCATCTTTACATTGATTGAATATCTCTAAAGTAGCTTCATCTGTGACTTCTATGCTATTTTTCTTTATAGTAGATTTAAATCTGAGATAGGGAATGATTTTAATAGAAAATAGAACTATCATACCAGCTATCCAAATATACTTTATTATGTCTTTATATTGATAAATATTGAACTCTATATCAGGAGATATATTATTTACTCTTTCTATTGTGCCTGGGCTTTCAATGTTGGCTTCTGTATTTATTACATCATTAGCTATGGGTTCTTTTATATCTTCACCACCAGCTATTGATTTATCTTCTCTTTCATTAGGTGCGATAAATGAAGCTTGGTTTTCCGATTCTTGAATCTCAATCCCAGAAGTATTAGGTGTTAACATTATAGGAGCTTCTATAAATCCCGCTATAGGTATAATAAAGAAGACCAGAATTACAAGCAGCATTTTATAATGCCAAGATGAATTGAAAAACCTTTTAGTCAGAGGCCTTATGCATGAAAATATTAAAAATATTACACTCCCAGTAAGAGACATATTAAATAAAGTTCTTATAATATCCATATCATAACCTCCTAATCCAATCTTTTAACTCCTCTATATCTTCCTCCTCGATTTTATCATTGTTATATAATGATGCTACCAAGGACTTGACACTACCGTCATACATATCCTCTATAAAACCATCAGCTTGATAGGATTTATATTCATCCTTACTTATGGCAGGAGAATAATAATTGATTCTAGCTTCCTTTCTAACATTTAGTACATTCTTATCTACTAGACGCTTAGCTAAAGTCAATATGGTAGTATGTTTCCAAGTATTGTCTTTACCTAATTTTTCAATTATATCTGCTGTAGTCACTTCACCATCTTGATTCCAAATAATCTCCATTATCTCATATTCAGCCTCAGAAATTTTAATTATATCCATTTATTCTCACTCCTTATTCTACATCATGTAGTATTGATTTAATTGTACATCGTGTAGAATATAAAGTCAATAGTATTTTTTAATAAATTACATTTTTTTAGTATATATTTGATGAATTATGCGGCATAATATCGCATAAATATACTTACACTCTCATCTTATCTCTATTGTATTACCATATGCAGTATATAAC
>CAZZCQ010000191.1:0-3285 GCA_964652285.1 uncultured Tissierella sp. | reverse complement strand
AACTATCTCATGTTTTTGCGAAATTCCTACCTCAAAGTCTGATGATGAAAATTTGGTTGAAGCAACAAGACTTGTCATAACCAACCTTTCTTATGGAAATATCTAATCATAAATGCTATGACCAATAAGGAAATAATCCAAAAGCCTAAGTAGCCATACTTCCAGTTTATTTCTGGGAAAAACTTGAAGTTCATACCATATATTCCTGTTAAGAAAGTTAGAGGTATGAAGATAGAAGCAAATATAGTTAATACTTTCATTACATCGTTGGTCTTATTACCAATACTTGTAAGATATGTGTCCAACATATTAGAACATATATCGCTATATATCTCAACTAAATTGATAATTTGAGTTATTTGATCGTTTATATCCGCTAAATAATATACAGTATGTCCATCAATCAAATCAAATTCATCCCTTGATAGGCTTCCTGTTATATTCCTTACATGATACAGTAATTTTCTCAAATAAGTGAGTTGATTTTTAATGTGGTACACCTTATTCAAAAATTCATTTGAAGGATTATCAAGTAAGTAGTCTTCTAGTCTTTTTATTTCTTCCCCTATCTTATCTATAGCGCACTCACAGAATTATATTTTTATCTCATATACATTAGTCTGGAAATATGGAACTTTAATAGTATCATTCGGAACGACACATAGGTCATCTCCTAGAAAACCATCTCCATCAAATATTGGAATAATATCTATATTCTTGTTTATTTCCCCATAATTATTTCTTAAATGTGTTAGGATATTTTCTCCTTTTATTTCTATAGTATAGAACTCTCCATTATGAACTATGAGCAAAAATCCATCATCTGTGGATAAAGTAAAAGAAATTACATTTTCCCCAGCTGAGTTATACACAAGCTTCAATTTAGTTCTGATTAACTTTTCATCAGATAGTCTGAATTCCTTGTATTTTTTCCTCAATTGAATTAGGGATTTAAAATATTTATAAAAATCTAGGTTTTTCTCCTTCTGTGACCAATCTATTTGATTGATGCTTATTGGTGCATTATATGTATTTGGTAACATGTCCTTTGTTCTTAAGAACTCGTTTCCTCCGTGGAAAAAGGGTATCCCTTGGGCTGTAAATATTATACTGAATGCCAACTTATTGAGACGAACTATATCAACTTCTGCCATGTGGGGAAGGGATTTCTTAATCTTATCGTATATGATTAAATCATCATGACTATTTACATAATTTATGGTTTCAGTGGGGCTCTTTGCAAATCCTATATGGTCGCTATTATAGTTTATGGAACCTACAATACCTGTTTCTACCCCCGCTCTATGTTTAGCCTCTCCCTGTATAAATCCTTTATGATCACTCCTGGTATCTCCTTTGACACTATCCCTAAAATAATCATTGAAGAATGCAATATTTATGTCAGTTTGACATCCTTTAATAGTCATCTTCTCCCGAGGAAGTACTGAAGAATTTCCTGTCCATGGTTCACCATATATCAATGTATCTGGATTTATCCTACGAAGCGTGTTTACAGCTTCTTTAACGGTGTCTATATCTATAAGTGCCATTAGGTCAAATCTAAAACCATCTACTTTAAATTCTGTAAGCCAATATTTCAATGAATCTATGATAAATCTTCTGACCATTGGTCTTTCAGTGGCAATTTCATTTCCTACTCCTGAACCATCTGAAAATGTTCCATCTGGTTTAGTCCTATGATAGTATTTTGGCATAATCCTATTGAAGTTTGAATCATAGCTTTTATAGGTGTGATTGTATACTACATCTAAGATTACTTTAATCCCTGCTTTGTGAAGCTCCATTATCATTTGCTTTAACTCTTTGATTCTATTGATGGGCTCTTCTGGTTTAGTAGAATATGAACCCTCAACCACATTATAATGCTCTGGATCATAACCCCAATTATAATTATCATCTCTGTAAAATTCATCCTTCTCTTCCTTGACTGTATAAAAATCATAAATTGGTAGTAGATGAACATGGGTAATACCTAGCTCCACTAAATGTGATAGTCCTGTTTTAAGCCCATTGAAGCTTGTGTCCTTCTCTACAAAGCCTAGGTATTTTCCTCTATGATTTGTACCTGAGGTCTCGCTGATTGTAAAATCTTTTACATGTACCTCATAGATTATAGCATCGCAGAAATTATTGCCCTTTGGGATATTGTGATTATACCAGCCTTTTGGATTTGTGTCTTTTAAATCTATAATTGCAGAATGTCTTGAATTCTTAGATGTTGCTATTGCATATGGGTCGGTTATCTCTTCTCCATCTATTAAAAAATTATAGAAAGCTCCCTTGTGGTCTCCTTCTAATACAAACTCATGTACACCATCTTTATCTTTCTTCATTAAATAGAGTTCTCTTTCAATAAGATTATCAACATGATATATAAGTAGATGTATTTCATCCATTAAAGGTGACCATACTCTGATAATAGTCTTTTCCTTTGTATATATCATACCTAATTGCTTGTCTGTTGTTGGTAGTTTATCCATTTAGTCCTCCTAAAGCTCAATAAGATTTGAGTATAGCTGCAGATATTCCTGAGATGATGAATCCCAGTCATGTTTGGATTCCATTGCTTGAATCATAAGCTTATCCCATTTTTCTTTGTCTTTATATACTTTTAAGGCTCCTTTTATGGTAAATAATAGCTCATGGGCATTGTAATTCGCAAAAGAAAATCCATTGCCCTCACCTTCAAACTCATTATAAGGAATTACTGTATCCTTAAGCCCTCCTACTTCTCGAACTATTGGAATGGTTCCATACCTCATAGCAATTAACTGTGATATACCACATGGCTCTGAAATCGAAGGCATGATAAATATATCTGAACCTCCATATATCAAATGTGATTCCTTTTCATTGAAATATATCCTTGCGGCCACTTTTTCTGGGTACTTATCTTGAAAATATCTAAACATATTTTCATACATCCTATCACCAGTACCCAATAAAACAAATTGAATATCCTCTTGTAATAATTCATCAAATATGTGGCAAGCCAAATCCAAGCCTTTCATAGCAACAAGCCTTGTAACCATAGATAACATAGGCACATCTTCTCTAATTGGTAGGTTATAGATTCTTTGTAATTCCAATTTGTTTTCTACTTTATCTCTTAGTCTATCTTTATTAAAATTCTTGACTAGGTTTCTATCTGTAGATGGATTATAGACATCGTAATCAATCCCATTTACTATGCCACTAAGCTTATAATCTTGACTTCTCAGTACATTATCTAATTTCTCACCAAAGTAGCTGGTCTTTATCTCC
>CAZZCQ010000190.1:0-3314 GCA_964652285.1 uncultured Tissierella sp. | reverse complement strand
ATGGGGTAGACAGTGTTAAACATCTAGTTCCCAAACCAACATATGAATCCCTTACTTCTTTCCATCAAAGATATGAAAGCTATAATAGCTTAGAAAATTATTACTCGGTAATCAAATATTTGCTTTTGACTGTGGATAGAGATAAATTCCGTGAAATACTGGATATAGAAGATGGTTTAGAAAATAGAATAGTTCAAAAATCTTATGATTCAATGAGTTTATATGATTTAGTAGAAAATTCATCGTCCAAGAGGTATCCAAAGACTCGTATTCAGAGAATATTGATACATCTTTTATCTGGTCTATATGGTTCAGAGATTAAAAGACTTTATTCCGAAAATGTCCCCTATATTAGATTCTTGGCTGCAAATGAAAAAGGACTAGAGTTATTGAATAAAATAAAGAAAAAATCAAAAACACCTCTTCTAACAAAATTTTCTCATCATGTAAATCTTAAGGATAATCTAGTAGATGAATTTGTCTATTATGAGACAAAAGCTACTGATATTTATAATTTTGGTCTCAATATAAATAATGATTTTAATAATATGGATTATAGAACCTCTCCATATATAAAAAAATAATACCCCTACTTTCATATTATATGATTAATTAAATATAATGAATATAGGGGTGATTTTATGGAAGTAAGCTCAAACAAAATAAATATTAAGAACAAATTTTTTCAAATAATTATTCTACTCTTGATAATCTCCATAGTAAGAAATCCTTCAATGACTATAAACAGTGCTAAAACAGGTCTTAACCTATGGCTTAATGTCTTAGTCCCATCCTTATTCCCTTTTCTAATAATGTCTGAACTATTTATATCATCTGGGCTTGTAAAAAGTTTTGGTAGACTATTAGAACCAATTATGAAACCAATATTTCGTATCTCAGGCGAAGGTAGTTTCCCCTTTATAATGAGCTTAGTGTCTGGGTATCCAGTTGGTGCTAAATTAACTTCAAGGCTTAGAGGCTTAGATATTATCTCTAAAGAAGAGGGAGACAGGCTAATAACAATAGCATCTACCTCAGGTCCTTTATTTATTCTTGGGTCTGTTTCAATAGGGATGCTATCCTTGCCTGATATTGGAGGGTTATTGATTATTCCCCATTATCTAGCTGTCATAACAGTGGGCTTAATCTTTAGGGGTATTCCAATTAATTCAAAAAACAATTTCTATCACAAATCTCCTTCTCCCCAAATGAACACAATAGACAAGCAAATAAAATCCAATTCCATACCAATAGTTATCTCTAATAGTGTTAGAGATAGCATCAACTCCATAATGATAATTGGCGGTTTTGTTATAATCTATAATGTAATAATTGATCTATTGCTTGATTCACAATTAATTAGCATATTACTTATAAACCTCTCCAACATTTTAAAGGTAGATCAAGGATTATTAAAAGGTTTTTTTGCAGGATTTATTGAGTTGACAACAGGTTGCAGTAGGATAGCATCATTAGATATAGATATAATGATAAAGATTCTAACTATTAATTTCTTAATCGGTTGGGGTGGATTATCTATATTAAGTCAGGCAATCAATTTTATCAGCCAAACGGATATAAGCATAAAAAAATACATATCATCAAAATTTCTACATGGAATTATTTCTTCCATATATACATATCTACTCTATTCCATATACTATAGGGATTATTTGATACCTTCATCCTCCAACAATATACTAGATGTAGAAATCACCAGTCTTAAAGTCTGGTTAGATAATATATATTTTTCTACGAAAATGTCTATTGGCATTTGTATTTTCTTTGTTTTATTAAGTATTCTAGTACATGAAATCTGTGAATCTAATTGATACCCTTTAATTCCTTTCTATTTTCATTTAACATTCCAATTATATCTTTGAGTTGTTCTTGCGTTTCCAGTAGTAAACTATCAGCATATTCCATAGCCCCTAACCTTATTTCTTTTGCAGTTGTTTGTGCTTTATTAATTATTTCTTCTGCCCTTTCGTTAGCAGCTTTAGTTACTCCTTCTTGATCTATAAGCTCTTCTAATTTATATTCTGCCTCATTTAATATTGTATCCGCATCTTTTTGAGCTTCTGCTAAAATTCTTTGTTTTTCTTCTTTTATCCATGCTGCTTGCTTGATTTCATCAGGTAATCTTATCCTAATCTCTTTAATAATCTCAAGAATTTCTTCTGAATCTACCATTATTTTTTTTGAAAATGGAACTGTAGATCCTTCTTCAACGATATCTTCAATCTCATTAATAAGCTTTAAAACATCCATTATTTGATACCCTCCTTATACTTGTCCACTAGTGCCTCTGCAACATTTTTAGGAACAAAACAATCTATATCTCCACCATAGCCTGCAATCTCTTTGACCAGACTAGAACTTAAGTATATGTATTCACCTTTTGAAGCCATAAGTAAAGTTTCTATGCCTTCGTAAATCTTTCTATTAGCCAAAGCCATCATCATCTCATATTCAAAATCGGATACTGCTCTTATCCCTTTTATTATTGTTGAGCAGTTTTTTTGTTTAGCATAGTCAACCAGTAATCCTGAAAAAGAATCAATCTCAACATTTGAAAATTCTTTGGTTGTTTCTTCTAGTAGCATAATCCTCTCTTTAACAGTAAAAAGACCTTTCTTATGAATATTATTTAATACAGCAATTATTACATTATCAAATTGATTGCTGCATCTCTCGATAATATCTAAATGTCCATTTGTAACAGGGTCAAAACTACCAGGATAAATAACTTTCATACTTACCTCCTAGAGATTTTTTTGAAAAAAGATACTGTTTTACTGCCATACCTTCTTTCATCAGTTTTTTTAAAATCATATACATAGTCTTCTAAAATCAATTCATTTTCATGTTCAATAATAATCAATCCATTATAAGCTAAAAGTTGATAGTCATTTAGGCCATTTAAAACCTGATATAATAGTTTGCTATTTTTAAATGGAGGATCTAAATATATAAAATCGAATTTTAAACTCATGCCCCCTAAATCTTTAATTGCTTTTGATGAATCAGATTTTATCACAGTAGCTAAATCATTTAGATTTGTATGCAATAAGTTCTCCTTGATGCTTTGGATACTCTTTGATGATATATCAACAAAATAGCATGTCTTGGCTCCTCTGCTTAAAAATTCAATCCCAATAGATCCTGAACCTGCAAATAAGTCTAGAATAACGGAATCCTTTTTATCGATACTAACCAAGATATTAAAAATAGATTCTTTTATTTTATCTTCAGTAGGTCGGACTTCGATTCCCTTAGGAGCTTTGAGTCCATGTCCCTTTCTTATACCAGAA
>CAZZCQ010000189.1:470-3343 GCA_964652285.1 uncultured Tissierella sp. | reverse complement strand
TATTTCTTTCATTATTGTCCATTTTATCACCTCCTGATATAATCTTTTCCATGTCGGATAATTTTTATACAAAATTTTCATGTTATTTTATTTGTAAATATGTTATAATAAATTTTGTATTGGGTATCAAAAATGTGTTATAGTTTTATATTGATTATTTAAGGAGGGTTGATATAGATGGAAATTACTAAAGATATGTTAATTGGAGAAGTAATCCGAAAGAAACCTGAAGCTGCAGAAATATTAATGACATATGGTATGGCTTGTGTAGGATGTCCTTCAAGTCAAATGGAAAGCTTAGAAGAAGCAGCTATGGTACATGGTTTAAACCTAGAGGCACTAATGGTAGCTCTAAATAAATAGTAATAAAAAACGGAAGTGCAAGTCTTGCACTTCCATTTTTTATTATGCACTTAGTAGTGTTTCAATTTTATCCTGATCAAAACCTACTATCTCTTCACCATCTATTACTAATACTGGAACTCCCATATGTCCCATATCCATCAATTCTTGTCTAGCATCCTTGTCAGTTTGAACATTTTTTTCAGTATAAGTTACTCCCTTTTCTTCTAAATAGTTTTTAGCTAAAGTACAATATGGACAAGTGTTACTTGTATATACGACTACATTTTTCATTTACATACTCCTCCTCAATTTTCATTTACTTTTATTATACCCCCTACAGGTATATTTGTCAATAGTTCTTTTATCTTAATATATTACCCTCAAATCTTCTTGGATAATCAAAAAATTACTTAGTGCTTTGTATGCTCTAAGCCTTCTTCTAATAATCTCAATACATGATCATCATCTAAGGAATAAATTACTAATTTCCCTTCTTTTTTGAATCTAACTAGATTCAAATCCCTTAATATTCTAAGATGATGGGATATTGAGGATTGGGTCATGTCCAACAAATTGGCAATATCACATACACATAAGGAAGATTTTGATAACACATAGATTATTCTTAACCTTGTTGGATCTCCTAATGCTTTATATATTCTAGCTAAATTATCCAAGCTCTTTTCCTTGTCCACCTGCTCTTTGATACTATTTAGAATTTCAGAATCAGCAAAATTTCCAACACAAATATCCTTATCTTCTGTTTTTTTCATCCTTTTCCTCTCCTCTTGCTAATCCTTAGGTATCATAGGATTTATAGGATAGATAATCCTTCCTGCTGAAGGGTCTATGTATAATAACCAATAACCCATACCCTCTTGCCCTTCAAACCATGTATTGAAACCTGTAGACCCTCTTTGAGGATGATCCTCTGAGGTAAAACCACCTGGTATAGCATACATATAAAATTTGACTGTTTCATTACTATTATATAACCCAAATAGATAATGTCCATGCTTTCTTATTAATTCTGTAGCAGTGACTGTATTTTTAATCAAAGGATATTTATGATTTCCACCTGCTATATAGCTAAAGTATGGCAAGAATCCCATGTCTTCTCTTGGGTCATCAATATCTATTTTCCACCAATTATATCCCTTTAAATCTATTTTGAAGGGTTCAACATATGGAAAAAATCTCAATATATTTAATACATAATTTGTTGTTTGGTTTTTTTGTTTTTCTTTTCTTTGTTCTTCTACATTATCATATACTAACTCTTGTACATAATCTTCATTTTCATAAAACATCTCTTGCATAGCCCTATCGTATTCCTCTTCTGACACAAGAGGACGGTTCTCTTGTCGCACTAAATCTAAGTCGTTTTCTATATATTTTACTTCTGCAATATCTTCTTCTAGTACTGCTTCTATATCTTCTGATATAACCTCTTGAACAACTTCATCTATATCCTCTTCTTGGATAATCTCCTCCTTCCCCTCTTCTTTACTTGTAGTACTATGAATGTAATTTTCTATGGAATTATCCTCTTTGTCAATGTATCCTCCTAGTAGGATATTAGTATCTCTTAGTATTAGGATTCCATTTATTTTTTCCAAAATAAAGCCCATTGATTCAATATCCTTAGGATTTACATCAAATTCTGCTTTCCCATTATGCCTGTTATCCGTATGTATTCTTCCTAATTTATAGGATTTATTATCCTCTAATATGATTATATCATAGTGGGAGTTGATTTCTGCATTTTCAATATTGATAATTATCTTGAGCCTGTTATTTCTTAATTCCAATTTACCATGTCCTTTTGGATTTAGATTTCCCATATTGGAATATTCTCTTTTTAGTATGAAAAACTTTCGTTTAAATCTTAAATTATTGGACATAAAAAACCCTCCTTATTAACATATATTAAATTATATGTTTAAAAGAGGAAATATTTTACTAATATTGATAAAATCTTCTAGGGAGAGGTTCTCTGCTCTTGTTTCTGGATTGATTTTAATCTCCTCAAGCAGATTTTTGATAGTTTCCTTTTCCAAGTCAAATCCATAGCTTGAAAGAGCATTTAATAGGGTTTTTCTTCGCTTAGAAAATGCAGCTTTAACTATCAAAAATAGTTTTTCCTTATCAACATCTGGTAAATCCTTCTTAATATTTAACTTTATCACTGTAGAATCAATCTTTGGTTGAGGCATAAATACTGTTTTAGGTGCTTTTAGTAGGATTTCTGGATTACTATAGAAATTTACAAATACGGATAATGAGCCATAGGTTTTGCTATCAGGACTTGCTAACATCCTGTCCGCCACTTCCTTCTGAATCATAACCGTTATGGAATCTATATTGAGATTGTCTTCTAATAGCATGCCTATTATTGGTGTAGTAACATAATATGGTAGATTGGCTACCACCTTAATGGGGCCCCCATCTAATTTATTATCTATAAGTTCTTTGACATGAATTTTCAGTATATCTCCATGGATTATCTCTACATTATCATAAGCATG
>CAZZCQ010000189.1:0-460 GCA_964652285.1 uncultured Tissierella sp. | reverse complement strand
TAATTCTTCTGTCAATGTCCCTATTCCTGGCCCGACTTCCAATACATAGTCATCCTTTGTTATATTAGCCCCTTGGACTATCTTTCTGACTATATTCCCATCAATCAAGAAATTTTGCCCTAAGCTCTTTGTAAATATGAAATCGTGTCTATCCATTATCTTCCTTATATATTTTGGTGAATATAACCTTTTACTTGACATCAGAATCTATCCCCTCAATTGCATTTAAGAACTCTTCTCTGGAAACACCAAAATTATTGAGTCTATTTAAAAATTGTTTTGAATTGGCATAACCAATTCCCAATATATGGCCTAACCTATCTCTTTTCTTACTTGAATCAGGTCCTCCTGATAACCCAAATTCTATTAGATCCTCTCTTGTAAATAGAACCTGCTTTTCAATCTTTGTTGGTCTTGCCTTATTTATTGCCTCAATTATATCTTCCTTACTTGCATTTTC
>CAZZCQ010000188.1:0-3352 GCA_964652285.1 uncultured Tissierella sp. | reverse complement strand
TAGAAGAAACAAATACTGATCTCAGCGATTCAGAGGGTATTGTTTCCTTTGTTAGAAGCATAGGCTCTGTGGAAGTCGCTTGCCTATTAAAGGAATTAAGTAATAATGAAATAAAAATTAGCATGAGAAGCAAAGAATATGTAGATGTTGCATCAATTTGTGATACTTTCAATGGTGGTGGACATATTCGTGCTGCTGGTTGTACCATTTATGATGAGATAGATAAAGCTGAAGACATGATAGTAAAGTCTATTGTTAAGAACTTAAGGTGAGCTTAGATGAATGGAATAATCAATTTTAATAAACCTAAGGGTATGACATCACACGATGCAGTCTATTATTTTAGGAGACTATTAAAGATTAAAAAGATTGGACATACTGGTACTTTGGATCCTGATGCAACTGGTGTATTACCTATTTGCATAGGCAAAGGGACTAGGGTTTCTGAGTATTTATTAAAAGCAAATAAAGAGTATATTGGTGAATTGACTTTGGGTTTAGAAACTGATACACAGGATAGTAGTGGAGAAATAATCAATAGGTCTAAATTAGAGGTTAGTAAAGATGAGATAATAGATTCTTTTAATAGGTTTAAAGGGATATCTTCCCAAATTCGCCCAATGTATTCTGCGGTGAGACATAAAGGTAAGAAGCTTTATGAGTTGGCTAGGGAAGGAAAAATTGTAGAAAGAAAAGCCAGAGAAATACATATTTATGAGCTTAGAATCCTTGATATTATTGATAATAGGAGAATTAGTTTTTATACTAGGTGTTCAAGAGGAACCTATATTAGAACACTTTGTAATGATATAGGGAATTATCTAGGGACTTATGGATACATGTCTGATTTAAAAAGGATTGGAGTAGGGAAATTTAAAATTGATGATTCCTTGACCATGGAATACCTAGATAGTATAAATATGGAGGAAATTAAGAAATCTATAATGCCTATTGATATGGCATTGGATAGTCTGGAAGAGTTAAAAGTGAATAAAAGCAATTTTAAATACTTAATAAATGGGGTAATAATACCCATAGAAATAGAGAAGATTACTTTGAATAATCATGATAATCTAAAGGTTTATTGCGGGGATAAATTTATAGGCATAGGTAAAATCATCAATAAAAACAATGAAAGTTTTCTAAAAATGGACAAAGTTCTCATTTAAGGTGGTATAATGAAAGGAATAAAAACACACAATAATTGTAATAGACTTGAAACGGCAATTGCTTTAGGGAATTTTGATGGTGTTCATTTAGGACATAAGAAGATTATCATGAGAATGATTGAAGCAGCTAAGGAATCCAATCTTATTCCTTCAATTCTATTATTTAATACTCATACAAAAGCTATAACTGAATACAAAGCTCCAATGTGTCTAACTTCCAAAAGTCAGAAGGAGAACATGGTCTCTAAGTTGGGAGTAGAAAAAATATATAATATAGATTTTGATAACAACTTCATGAAGTTACTTCCAGAAGAATTTGTTAAGAAGATTTTAGTGGATAAACTAAATACCAAACTTGTTGTTGTAGGTTTTGATTATAGATTTGGACACAAGGCATCTGGAAATGTGGAAACACTAAAGGACTTAGGCGAGAAATATGGATTTCAAGTAATAGCTCTTCAACCCATATTTGTAGATAATATAGTTGTAAGTAGTACAAAGATTAGGGAGCTGATTTCTAAAGGAAATTTTGATTTAGCCAATAGGATGCTAGACAGGAATTATCAGATTATAGGAAAGGTAATTCATGGTAACAAAGTTGGACGCACCCTTGGATTTCCAACTGCAAATATAGAATTATCTGATGATTATGTGCTACCTAAGCATGGGGTATATAGAACAAAAACAATTATAAGTGATGAAACATATTTAAGTGTTACAAGTTTAGGATATAATCCTACATTTAAAAACGATAAAGTCAAGATTGAATGTCATATAATAGATTTTTCTGAAGAAATCTATGACAGATTGATTCATGTGGAATTTATTGAATATCTAAGGGATGAGATAAAATTCGATAAGATTGAAGATCTGATTAATGAAATTGATAATGATGTAAAAGTTGTCATATCTAGACATTAATATTTACTTTTGCTTAGGAGTATGATATTATTATTTTGTTAATACTTGCCTTTTGCTCAGTTTTGCGTTACCTCAGCGTATTTCTAAGCTTAAGGTGTATAAATCTTATGGAGGTGTAAAAATATGTTAACAAAGGAATTGAAAGAAGAAATTGTCAAGGAGTATGGATTGCATGATGGTGATACAGGTTCACCAGAAGTTCAAATTGCATTATTAACTTATAGGATTAATTCATTAAATGAGCATCTTAAAGAACACAAAAAGGATCATCATTCAAGAAGAGGGTTATTAAAGATGGTCGGTCAAAGAAGAGGTCTTTTAAGATATTTACAAGATAATGATATAGAGAGATATCGTTCCTTAATAGCAAGATTAAAGATTAGAGGTTAAGTTAATGAGAGCGGGGAAATCCCGCTCTTTAATATTAATCTATGCTATATAGGAATCAAAAGAAGAGGAGGTATTACATGGAGAGAATATTTCGATACGATTTGGCAGGTAAAGAGCTGATTGTTACAATCGGCAAGGTAGCTGAGCAAGCTAATGGGGCTTGCATAGTACAATTAGGTGATACTATAACACTGGTAACAGCAACATCTTCAAAGGAACCTAGAGAAGGTATAGATTTTTTTCCATTAAGCGTTGATTATGAGGAAAAGCTATATTCTGTAGGCAAAATTCCAGGGGGATTTATCAAAAGAGAGGGTAGGCCAAGTGAGAAAGCTATATTAACAGCAAGATTAATAGATAGACCGATTAGGCCATTATTTCCAAAAGGATTTAGAAATGATGTGCAAGTAATTGTTACAGTCTTGTCTGTTGATCAGGATTGTTCACCTGAGATAACATCTATGATTGGTTCTTCAATTGCATTGTCTATTTCTGACATCCCGTTTATGGGACCAACAGGTGCTGTAAATATTGGATTAATTGATGATAAATTCGTTATTAATCCAAATAGTAAAGAGAGAGAAAGATCTCAAATAGATCTTACAGTAGCAGGGACTAAAGATGCTATTATGATGGTAGAAGCAAGTGCAAATATAGTAACGGAGAATACTATGCTTGAGGGTATATTAGCTGCCCATGAAGAAATCAAGAAAATATGTAATTTCATAGAAGAAATTGTTACTGAGCTAGGAAAAGAAAAACAAGAGTTTAAAGTCTTCCAGCCAGATGAGGAACTAGCAAGAAAGGTAGTGGAATGAGGGACAGATAAGCTAATTCAAGCTTTTAATACTGTAGAAAAACAAGAAAGAGAA
>CAZZCQ010000187.1:0-3352 GCA_964652285.1 uncultured Tissierella sp. | reverse complement strand
TTTATAAGATAGATGACCATATTGACTCTTTTCATGGATATTTAGCACCTTCTACAGGATATATAGATGAATTTAAGTTAAAGTATTATTATCCAGGTGCATTAATACTATTTCCAAGTAGGAAAAACAACTATGATATAGAATGCTTTGAAGAACCTAAAAAATTAGCTCAAGTATTTGAGGAATCAAATAGATGGACAGAGATTTTAGATTTAGCACATGTAGGTTCATTAAATGAAAAGATTCATAATAGTGAAGTAGTTGATGTAATCAGGGTATCTGAAGCCTTACATGAAAAAAAGATTAGTCAAATAGCAGATGAATTCTGTAAAAATATTGATTATAATATTATACTAATTGCTGGGCCTTCATGTTCTGGCAAGACTACTTTTGCTCAGAGGCTTGCGATACAGCTTAGGGTAAATGGGAAAAGACCAATTTCCATATCTTTAGATGATTACTTTGTTGACAGAGATAATACACCGACCAATCCAGATGGAAGTTATGATTTTGAAGCTCTGGAAGCTGTTGATTTAGAACTATTGAATATGGATTTATTAAAGCTAATAGAAGGGCAAGAAGTAGAGTTGCCAAAATTTGATTTTATAACAGGCAAGAGAAGGAAGTCAGGAAGTGTAGTAAGTGTTGATGAAAACCATCCAATAATAATAGAAGGTATTCATGGGCTTAATCCTAAATTAACTTACGAGATACCTGAAAAACATAAATTCAAAATCTATATATCTGCATTAACTCAATTAAATATCGATTACCACAATCGAATATCTACAACTGACACAAGATTGATAAGACGAATGGTAAGAGATGTTAAGTATAGGGGGAATGGACCTTTAGAAACCTTTGAATTATGGGATGGTGTTCGAGCTGGTGAAGAGAAGAATATCTTCCCATATCAAGAAGAAGCTGATGTTATGTTTAATTCTTTTCTTGTATATGAAATGTCCGTACTTAAGAAACATATAGTACCTTTATTGACGGAGATTGATAATAATAGTGTGTATTATAGTGAGGCAAGGAAGCTGCTTAGGTTTTTGGAGTATTTCGTAGATATAGTTGATGAAAGTATCATACCAACAAATTCTATAATAAGGGAATTTATTGGAGGAACATCTTTTAATATACATTAAATATTTGGGGGGACTTATGAGAGAATTTATAGCTGTTTTAATCTCGTTTTCTAGTATACCTTTATTGACGAAAAAGAAGATATCTATAGGTGTTGCAATATGGATATGTGCTTTTATTCTATCTTTATCCAGTGGGTTAGGAATAATTTATTTTATTGAAGCCTTATTTAAAATACTAACAGATATCGATAGAATAAAGCAGTATACAGTAATCATACAGATAGGCATTATAGGAGTATTGATGAAAAAATATAATTTCATTGACAAAATTATTGATAGCTTAATAAAAGTAGTCAAAAATATCAGGATTATACTTATGTTTGTTCCTGCTCTTATAGGTTTACTGGTAGTCCCTGGTGGTGCCATAATATCAGCACCATTTATTGATAGAATAGGCGACGATTACAATATTCCAAAGACCAATAGGGCTATAATTAATTTGATTTATAGGCATATATCTTTGAATATTATGCCATATTCAACTGGTCTACTAATTACTGCATTATTGGTTCCACATATTTCAATTTATAGTGTAATAGGATATAATCTTATCTTCGTCATAATATATGTTTTACTAGGATATATTTTATATATTCGTAAAATAGAGAAAAGAAAGATTGAATCCAAGGAGCCTATTTTACCAAATATAATTATCCTATTTAAATATACCTCACCTATACATATTGCTGTTATTTTGAATCTATTTTTTGCTATTCCATTTCATTTTGGTTTGTTAGCAAACCTAGCTGCAATATATATGTTGAATCCTAATAAGGAGTTCTTAAGGGATATAGTAGGTGCATTCAATTTAAGGGTATTATTGTCAATTATGGGTGTATATTTGATTCAAACTTTAATATCAGGGATGGATTACCTGAATAGTTATTTAGTTCAAATCTTTAGTAATTCAAATACTATGATGATTGGAATTGTTCTTATTTCAGTATTCCTAGGGGTTACAACGGGGCTATCTTATTCATCACTAGGTGTGATATTGCCAATTATAGCCAACTTATCTATTTCCAATAGTCAAATGGTTTTATACACTCATTTTGCATACATATGGGGATTTATAGGGTACTTTTTTTCACCCTTACATCTTTGTCAACTATTTACATGTGAGTATATGAATATTAAAACCCAGCAGCTTTATAAAGAGTATTGGAAGTTTATGTTTTCAATAGTTCTAGTTTTAATCTTAGGTTATTTTGTTTTGACATCTTTAGTTATATAGATATTTTTATTAGAAAGTTGAAAAGGTGATAGGATGACATTAGAAATTATGAAAGATATAGCAATATTAATAGATTTTGATGGTACGATTACAAAAAAAGATACCAACGATATGCTCGTAGAGAGATTTCTTGCTAATCGAACAGGTGAGATTAGTCAGAGAGAAAAGGATCTTAAATTTATGGAATTCTTCAGTGGATTATTTGATGAAATAAAAATTAGTGAAGAGGAATATATAAACTTTATTTTAAAGGAAGCAGAACCAAGCGATGGTATTTATGAGTTTTATAAACAAGCTAAGCATAATGACATCCCTTTAGCTGTTGTCAGTGGTGGATTTGTAAATGGAATAATACCTTTTTTAAATAAGCTTGGTATAGAGGATATTGATGTATATGCCAATAAGCTTATTTTTGATGGTGATAGAATTAAAATAGAGTATTATCATAACTTAGAAGACTGTTGTGATATTGGATTTTGTGGAAATTGTAAGGTTAAGCATTATGAGGATTATAAAGGAAACAACTATAATGTAATATTTATAGGTGATGGTATTACAGATAGATCAGTTGCATATAAAGCTGATATTGTATTTGCAAAGGATGGGTTACTTGAATATTGTAGAAATAATAATATTAAGTGTATACCTTGGAAGAGTTTTGATGATATCAGTAAATATATATTTGATGGTAAAATTGGTGAATTATTTTAAATTCAGACTAAGGGTTAAATAAAATCAAAAGTGGTGATTGAAATGAGAAAATCAGAATTACAAACGCCTGCAATTATGGTTGATTTGGACAATCAATGTTGAAATATGTGGAAACAGTATTAGAAAAAATATAGATTATTAGCCTGTTGGGGGACACTACAATGAGTGATTTATTAGACATTATATCTAAAGAATTTACGGTGATTTTTACTGCTATGCTACCTCTTGTTGAAGTTAGAGGCGCCATACCTGTTGGTAT
>CAZZCQ010000186.1:0-3358 GCA_964652285.1 uncultured Tissierella sp. | reverse complement strand
GTGGTATAATATAATATTAGTTGATATTGGAGAGGTTGGTTGATTTGATACTAAGACTAAATGGATTAAAGGAAACTGAGAATTTTGGAATAAAACTGGGTAAATCATTAAAAGCTGGAGATATTGTGTGTTTAAATGGAGATTTAGGTGCGGGGAAAACCACTTTGACTAAGTCTATAGGCCTTGGCTTGGGTGTTGATGAATATATAACCAGTCCATCCTTTACCTTGATTAACCAGTATAGGGGAAGAATTATTGTCTATCATTTTGATGTATATAGATTAGAAGAAGTTGATGAGCTTTATGATTTGGGTTTTGATGAATATTTCTATGGAGATGGTGTATGCATCATTGAGTGGGCTGACAAAATCGAGAAACTTATTCCAGAGGAAAGAATTACAATTGATATAGAGAAGACTGATAAAGTTGATGAAAGAATCCTTCATATCAGTGGAAATGGAAATAGATATGAAGAGATAGTTAAGGAGCTGGGATCTTGAATATTTTAGGTTTGGATACATCTACAATGATGACAACATGTGCTGTTATGAACGAAGAAAAACTGCTGGGAGAGTACTCACTTAATCAGGATATGACACATTCTGAAAAATTAGTCCCCATGATTAAGGAAGTATTGGATAATTTGAATATGAAGGTCAAGGATATAGATTTATATGGAGTGGGTATAGGGCCAGGTTCATTTACTGGACTCCGTATTGGTGCTGCTACAATGAAGTCATTTGCCCATCTCTTTGATAAGCCTATAGTAGGAGTCTCCAGTATAGAAGCTTTAGCATATAACCTACCATATAATGAGCTAGTGGTTCCAATGATAGATGCGAGAAGAAATCGGGTATACACTGGGATATATACTTGGGAAGATGGAATACTTAAAGAATTAATGGCTCCAGATGTTTTATCCATTGATGAATTGATGGCAAAGCTAATAAATTTTGATGAAGTAGTATTTAATGGCAATGGCATCCTATTATATGGAGATAGACTGAGAAACACCCTTGGTAAAAGGGTAAGGCTTGCTACTATAGGGCAAAGTATGTGTAGGGCTACTAGCATATGTGAGCTAGCTAGGCTAAGATATGATAGGGGACAAGTGGATAATTACTTTACATTAGCTCCTGAATATCTACGGGAATCACAAGCCCAAAGAGAATTGAAAGAAAAGCAAAAATCCTAAGGAGGACATATATGGATTTACTCATTCGGGATTTACTTGAAGATGATATAGATGAAATGATAGAGATTGAAGAGGAGTGCTTTGCTGTGCCTTGGTCAAAGGGTTCTTTCTTGACTGAAATCAGAGAAAATAAACTAGCCAAGTATTTTGTAGCAGAATTAGATACTAAGCTAGTAGGCTATGGTGGTATGTGGCTTATCTTAAATGAGGGGCATATCACAAATATTGCAGTGAGGGAAGAATATAGGGGATTGGGTATTGGAGAGAGAATACTAGTAAGTCTTATCTATTATTGTGCATCTAAGAATATTCAGAATATGACTTTAGAAGTAAGAAAATCCAATATTGTGGCACAAAACCTCTATAAGAAATATAAATTTGTAGAATATGGTGTAAGACCAGAATATTATGTAGATAATAAAGAAGATGCACTGATTATGTGGAGAACAAATATATTGAGGTGATAAAATTGTTGACATTGGCTATAGAAACTTCCTGCGATGAAACAGCTTGTGCAGTTCTTAGAGATGGCAGGGAAGTTTTATCTAATATAATCTCTTCTCAAATAGATATACATAGGAAATTTGGAGGAGTAGTACCAGAGATAGCATCAAGGAAACATATAGAGAATATTAATAATATAATTCAAGAGGCTTTGGATGGGGCAAATATCACATTTGATGATATTGATTTAATAGGAGTTACACAAGGTCCAGGTTTAGTTGGAGCTCTTTTAGTTGGAATATCTGCTGCAAAGGCATTGGCGTATGGACTTGAAAAACCGCTCATTGGTGTTAATCATATCCAAGGGCATATATGCGCTAATTATATTGAACACAAGGAATTAGAACCCCCTTTTACTTGTTTAGTCGTATCAGGTGGTCATACCTATCTTTTGAATGTAAAGAGCTATACTAAATATGAATTAGTGGGTAGGACAAGGGATGATGCAGCAGGGGAAGCTTTTGATAAGGTTGCTAGATCTATAGGATTGCCATATCCAGGTGGCCCATATATCGATAAGATGGCAAAAGAAGGGGACAAGGATAGCATCCTCTTCCCTAGGGTCTATCTAGAGGATGATTCCTATGATTTTTCTTTTAGTGGGCTAAAGACTGCGGTACTCAATTATCTTAATCAAACAAAGCAAAAGGGTGATGAAATTATTGTTGAAAATGTAGCTGCAAGTTTCCAGCAAGCTGTACTAGATGTGCTTGTGGATAAATCCTTTAGATTAGCCAAGGAATCAGGTTCTGATAAAATTGTGATAGCAGGTGGGGTAGCAGCTAATAGTGGGCTTAGAGAGATGCTAGAAAATCGTGGGGAAAAGGAAAATATTGAAATTTTCTATCCTTCTATTGAACTATGTACAGATAACGCAGCTATGATTGCATCAGCAGCATATTATCATTATATAAATGGTGAAGAGTCAGCCTTAAGCTTGAATGTGGAACCAAATTTAGGTTTAAATTGACATTTATCAACATTTTTCTACATTGGATTGGAAATAGTTTACAATAAACAATTGTGGATAATGTGGGAAAAAGGCTGGAAAATCATGCAAACTAGTAGATAACATGGGGATAACCTTGTGGATATTGTGCATAACTTGTTAATTTTATGTGGATATTATGAATTTGTTAATAATATCCACTCTTCATATTGTTTATCTAGGATTGATTGGATTTTTTCTCTTCTTCGAGATAGTTCGACAATTCTATCAAGCTCATCATAAGATTCTGGACTGGATAAAAGCATATCAACCTCTTTTAAATTCTGTTCATTTTTAGTTATTTTGTCTTCTAAGTTTTTAATATCCTTTTTTTTCTGTTTTTCTTGAGCTACTAATTCCTTTTCTTTTTTTCTATCTAATTTTAGCTGTGTCTTTGTTTTTTCATTTTCATCATTATCCTCATATAAAACTTCATTTTTCTTTTCTAGATAATAATCATAATTACCCAAGTATTCTGCAATACCTTCTTCACCTAATTCCAAGATTTTGTTGGTGACCCTATTTAAGAAATACCTATCATGAGATATAACAAAAAGAGTACCCTCATAATCAAGGATGGCATCTTCTAATACCTCTTTAGAATCGATATCCAAATGATTAGTTGGCTCATCCATCAAGAGTAGATTGGCATTTGATAGCATCAATTTAAG
>CAZZCQ010000185.1:0-3366 GCA_964652285.1 uncultured Tissierella sp. | reverse complement strand
ATCCCATATCAAGGATAGTATTAAACTCATATTCAAATCGGGTTTTTATCTCATCTGTAATCTCATCATATCTATTATTTAAACCATCTATGGCTAATTTTCTTAAATAGGATTCGTTGGTGTATTCCTCAGGTACTTTGTATTCAGGGAGATGTAATGTAGAAAAATCCAAATCAACATTACAACGACTTCCTATCCACACCGTATTATCTATAGCTTGTTTCTCTTCTCCAAATAAATCTATCATCTCTTCTGGGGATTTCAAATAGAATTGATTTGAGGGAAATTTCATCCTATCTTCTTCATCTACGGTTTTACCTGTCTGTACACAGAGCAGTACATCATGAACAACCGCATCTTCCTTTTTTAGATAATGGACATCATTTGTTGCAACTAATGGTATACCTGTTTCTTGACTTAGTTTAATCAAGTCATTATTTACTGAGACTTGTTCCCTTATTCCATGGTCTTGTAGCTCTAAAAAGAAACTGTCATCCCCAAATATATCTCTATATTCAAGTGATGATTTCTTGGCCCCATTATAATTATTATCTAAAAGAAATTGTTGAACCTCACCAGCCAAACATGCAGACAAAGCTATGATGCCCTTACTATATTTCTTTAGTATTTCCTTATCTACCCTAGGTCTATAATAGAATCCGTTGACATAACCTTCAGAAACTATCTTCATTAGATTCTGATAGCCTTCATTATTTTCAGCTAATAAAACCAGATGGTAGTTATTCTTATCCTTTGCTTCCTTCTCTGAATATTTGTTAATAGCCACATAAACTTCTGAACCTAAAATAGGCTTGATTCCTTGCTTTATTGCTTCTTTATAAAAGTCTATGACTCCAAACATTGCACCATGGTCGGTTATAGCTACAGTATCCATCCCTAACTCTTTTATCCTAGAAATCATATCCTTAATTCTAATAGACCCATCTAATAGACTATATTCACTATGAACATGTAAGTGCACAAATCGATTACCATTTCTCATATCTACAATCCTCTCTTACTTATGCATCTACTAGTTATTCTATCATAATCGACAGAAAAATAAAGACTCAATAAGAGTCTATTATACTTTCAATTAAAGATAAATCAATTATTCTGAAATCATTTAAAACACTTCTGCTCCAATAAGGTCTAGCTTTATTATCTAAAAACCTTTGACTAGTATATATGCTATCCTCAATAATTTTTAGACTATCATAATCCAAATCATCTTTGTTATTAGACACAATAATAGTCTTGAAAGGTGTTTCATTGGGTTTTATGCTACCTGATAGTGGGTGTGACAACAATTTATATCCTTGATGAATTAAATCCCTAGTAAAGTATAATATGTCTTTATAAGTATAATTGTCTTTATAAGTTACATCCATCTTATCCTTATATTTTTCATATACCAGTATATTATTGGTTATCAATATGGCATTCATAATCACAGGTCTTCGAGGCTATTCACAATCAATTCCTTTAAGTTTTTGATTGCCTCTTCTTCATCTCTACCTCTTGCAATAATGGTTATTTCCTCACCGGAAAAAGCACCTAAAGACATAATCCCTATTATGCTTTTAGCATTAGCCTTATGTCCATGAAATATGATTTCAATATCACTATCATATTTATTAGCCTCTTGTACAAAAACCGCTGCTGGTCTTGCTTGTAACCCTTCCTCATTATTAAGATTCAATGTGATCTTTTCCATTTTATACTCCTTTCAAGTTTTCCGCTATTTCTTCTATTTTTTTAAATCTGTGATTAACCCCTGATTTCCCGACAGCAGGCTCCAACATCAGTCCTATCTCCTTAAGGCTTGCGTCTGGATTATCAATTCTTATCTCTGCCACTTCTCTAAGCTTTCTTGGCAATTTCTCCAGCCCCATATTTTTTTGTATTTTGTTAATATGGTCCATCTGCCTAATAGAAGCATCAATTGTTTTACTTAGATTAGCGGTTTCACAGTTCACAAGTCTATTTATATTATTCCTAACATCCTTTAAAACCCTAATATCTTCAAACTTCAATAGTGCTTGGTGAGCTCCCATTATATTCAAGATATCAACTATTTGCTCACCCTCCTTGAGATATACTACATAATTATCCTTCCGAATTACAATTTTAGAATTAAGACCGAAAGAATTGATTATTTCAGACAAGTCCTCACTATGTTCTTGATTGTTTGTGACAAATTCTAAATGATATGTCTTTTCTGGGTTGGTTATGGAACCAGCTCCCAAAAATGAAGCTCTAATATATGACCTTTTACAGCATCTTTTCTTTAAAAACTCTTTATTTACCTTATAATCTAGATTAAAGATATTGAGATTCTCACCAATGAATCCTACATCAACTAATAATCGCTTAGATATTTCCATATCTTTAATTACTAAAGAGTAACTGTTGTTTTTTTTTAACTGTTTATTCCGCCTTACCATTACATCAATATCACTTTCATATATCTCTTTTAAAAGTGTAAACAATCTTCTAGCCACTGCTGCATTCTCAGTAGTGAATTTGATACTGATATTGTTGGCCCCAGAAAGCTGTATAGTGCCACTCATCCTTACAAAAGCAGCTAATTCTGCCAATTTGCAACAATTATCTGTAATAGGTATTCTGGCAAGCTCGTTCTTTGTTGTTGAAGAAAAGGACATATTATCACCTCATGCCATTCCAATAATTTTTAAACCTTTTTTTATCATCTTTTTCTCATCTTCATATCTGATGATATCCTTAGCTTTATCTATATGAATATATTTTGCATCAATAAAGCCCTCTTTTTTTTGAGGCTTACAATACATATTCTGTGATTTCATAAGATACCAATGAACTGTTTTAAAAACCAATTCATCCTCTTGTATATTAGTATAATGATAACTTGCTCTACCAATATATTGAATAATTTCTGCCTTTACCCTAGATTCCTCTAAAACCTCCCTTAAAGCAGCAGTGTGAAGTCTTTCTCCAGCTTCAACCCTACCTTTTGGTAATACCCAATCCCCATTGTATTTTCTTAACATCAATATTGCATTACCAAAGATAACTACACCACCGGAACTTACTTCCTTCAGCATACAACCAACTCCTGCGAATTTTTCCTATCAATATATCAATTATACTATATTTATTATATATGTGTCTTGTATTTCATGCATAGGCCCTTATCCCTTTAGCCACGATTTTCATCAATAACTGGCTTAAATGGTCATTATCATGTCTAATATAGTTATTTTTGACATCAATCAATCTATCCTCAATAAGTATAATACCCATACTTTTAAGAATATCCCTATCATTATCTTTTAAAACTACAGGTATGGATCCATCCGTTATGTAATCATTTAAGGTTTCCTC
>CAZZCQ010000184.1:0-3367 GCA_964652285.1 uncultured Tissierella sp. | reverse complement strand
ACTTAAAGATGGTATGAGTTACCAAAGTGGTGCTGGTGGTATTTCATTAGCAGTAACTTCATATCTTAGAGACTATATGATTAAGAATAATCTCAAGGGGAGATTTGCCTCTGGAGGAATAACAGGTTATCTAACAAATATGTTAGAAGAAGGATTATTTTCAACCCTATATGATGTACAATGCTTCGATTTGGAAGCTATTGAATCTTTAAAGAGGAACCCTAATCATATTAGGATGAGCGCTGCACAATATGGAAGCCCTGAAGTTTCTGCAGTTGTTGATAAACTGGACATAGTAATTTTAGGAGCGACAGAAATTGATACTGATTTCAATGTCAATGTATCCTCAGGTGCAGATGGATTAATAATGGGAGGTTCTGGTGGACATCAAGATACGGCAGCAGGTAGTAAAGTGACCATTATAGTATCAAAACTATTTTCGTCAAGAATACCATTAATAAAAGATAGGGTAGATATAATCTCAACACCTGGATCCACTGTAGATGTCTTAGTGACAGAGAGAGGTATTTGTGTTAATCCATTAAGAAAAGATTTAATTGAGGCTTTCAAGAATGCAAAATTAGATATTACCGATATCAAAGAATTGAAGGAATACTCGGAGGGGATAATGGGTAAACCTAAAGATATAGAAAAGGCAGATAGGATTATTGGACTGTCAGAATACAGAGATGGAAGTGTATTAGACTATATATATCAAGTCAAAAGATGAGTTCTAATAAACAAAGAGTTGCATTGTTTGCGACTCTTTGTTTATCTACATATTGAGTACAAAAAATTATGAAGGTGATAATATGTTTTTCAGCGATGAAATAAATCAGAAGAATGAAAAAGAGGTTCAAGAAATAAGGGAATTCTTATGTAAATTTGATGTTATATATGATTATCCAGATATTAGTTATGTTATTAGAGATAATGGGGATATAATAGCGACAGGTTCCGCAACTGGGAATGTATTAAAGTATTTTTTTTCTGATGATGAATATCAAGGACAAGGAGCAATGGCCATTATTTACAATTCTCTTCTGAATCATCTTTTGGAAAACAATATTGCTTCTTTTTTTGTATTTACAACTCCTAGTAATAAGACCGTATTCAACTCATTAGGGCTAACAGAAGTCTATTCAACAGGTAGGGTTGCCTTATTTGAAGCTGGCTTCTATAACTATAAATCTTGGATTAAAAAGGTTAAATCGGGATTAAATTTCAAGAAGTCTAAAAGGGGAGCTATAGTAGTCAACTGCAACCCAATGACCCTTGGTCATAAATACTTAATTGAAAGAGCATTGGAATATGTTGATGATTTATTAATATTTGTCGTTGAAGAAGATAGGTCAGTCTTTCCATTCGAAGATAGATTGGAAATAGTCAAAAAGGAATTGGGACATGATAGAAGAATTTCCACTATAGCGGGAGGAGCATATATAATATCTCAAGGAACATTTCCCACATATTTTATAAAGAAAAAGGATGAAATGTTGGACATATATACGGAATTAGATGGTAAGATATTTGCTAATAAAATCTCTAAGGATTTAGAAATAGATATAAGATTCTTTGGTACAGAGCCTACAGATTTAGTTACATCTGCCTATAATGATAAGATGAAGGAAATTTTAAGTAGACAAGGAATAGAAGTTATAATCATAGAGAGGAAAACACTTGATAAAAAGATAATAAGTGCATCCTATGTTAGAAGATTGCTTAAGGAAGGTAATGTGGAAGAAGCATTCAATTACTTGCCAGATAGTACAGTAAATTATCTTAAATCAAACAAAGGTAAAAAGATTATAGATACAATCCAAAAAATAGATGATGGTTATAAAAAGACAATAATTTGAAATTATTAACCATTTCCAGATATGAATTGGAGAGCTTTGTTTACTTGAGCTTTCTATTTTTTTATATTTTATGACACTCTGGAAATAACTTGATAAATCTTTACATATTTTGAATAAATTGTTATATTGAAATTGCAATGTTAAATTGTCTACACAAACTTAAAGACATAGGGGTGAATATAGTGAGTAATAGGTCTAGTGGTATATTAATGCATATCTCATCCTTACCAGGAGACTATGGAATAGGAGACTTTGGAAAAGAAGCATATAAATTTGTTGATTTTTTGGTTAAGTCCAATCAAAAAAACTGGCAGATTCTTCCTCTTGGTGTTACTGGTTATGGAGATTCTCCTTATCAATGTTTCTCCACATTTGCAGGGAATCCATATTTTATTGATTTAAATGAAATGCTAATAAATAATTACATCAATCAAGATGATATAAAGAAATATCCATTAGGTTATAATGAATTAAGGGTTGATTATAAACTTTTGTACAAAAATAAAATGAATATCTTGCGGATAGCTTATAATAATGCAAAGAACCACTTATTCTACGAGTTAAAATATTTTTATGACTACAATAAAGATTGGCTAAGAGAATTTTGCCTTTTTATGGCCATTAAATCTAAACATGATTATATATCTTGGTTAGAATGGTCTCCCCAGTATAGGATATTCGATTCAGAAGTTATAATTGAATTTGAAAGAGAGAATCAAGATGATATATATTTTTGGATATTTACTCAATATTTCTTCTTTAGACAATGGAATAGACTAAAAGGTTATGCCAACGAAAAAGGAATAAAAATTATTGGAGATTTACCTATTTGTGTATCAGAAGATAGTTCTGATGTTTGGAGCAATCCACAGTATTTCAATCTTGATATAAACCTTATCCCGAAGACCATTTCTGGAGTTCCACCAGATGGATTTACTGATACTGGACAATTGTGGGGGAATCCCATATATAATTGGAATGCATTGGAAAGGGACAATTATAGCTGGTGGATAAAAAGAATTGAGCATAGCTTTTCGCTTTACGATACTCTAAGAATTGATCACTTTAGAGGTTTTGAGTCATATTGGGAAGTGAAATATGGTTCAAAAGATGCAGCAAAGGGTAATTGGATAAAGGGACCAGGTATGAATTTATTTAACAGGATTAGAGAAAGATTGGGCGAACTTGATATCATAGTTGAGGATTTAGGATATTGCACTCCTGAAGTAAGGAAGTTAGTTAAAGATTCAGGTTTCCCAAATATGAAAGTATTACAATTTGCATTCAATCCAGAAGAAGAGAGTGAACATGCACCACATAGGTTTGATAAAAATTGTGTTGTTTATACAAGCACTCATGATAATCATACTATAATGGGATGGTTTAATTCTCTTCCTAAAGATATCTATGAATATGTGGTTAGATATTTGAAGCTTAGTTATGACGAAGGTTTAAATTGGGGAGTTATAAGAGGCGCTTGGGCGTCCACTGCATATTTAGCTATTGCA
>CAZZCQ010000183.1:0-3367 GCA_964652285.1 uncultured Tissierella sp. | reverse complement strand
ACAGTTCGAAAGGATTGTTCGCAATATATGCGTTAAAAGTTTTGAGTGAGGAATACCTAATTAGGGTGGCACCGCGAGAACACCTCTCGTCCCTGAATCATCAGAGATGAGAGGCTTATTTTATTTAGGAGGGAAAACATATGGCAGAGACAATGGGTAATTTGAGAAGAACAAATATGTGTGGGGAATTAAGGCCAAAAGATGAAGGCAAAGAAGTCGTATTGATGGGTTGGGCTCATAGAGAAAGAAATCTAGGTTCTATAATATTCGTTGATTTAAGAGACATTACTGGTATAACTCAGCTTGTATTTGATGAGACTATTTCGATAGATATGTTTAAAAAAGCTGAAAAGATTAGATCCGAATATGTATTAGCGATTAAAGGCCTTGTAAGGGTTAGACAATCGATGAACAAAGAGATACCAACAGGTGAAATAGAAGTATTAGTTGAAGAGCTCAAAATTTTAGATGAGGCTGATACTCCACCTATTTATGTTAAAGATGATGATAAAGTATCTGAAGCTATGAGATTGAAATACAGATATCTAGATTTGAGAAAACCATCCATGCAATCAAATCTTAAACTTAGAGCAAAAGCTGCTAAAGTGGTTAGAGATTTCTATCATTCAAACAATTTTGTTGAGGTTGAGACACCCGTACTAACAAAACCAACTCCTGAAGGAGCAAGGGACTATCTAGTTCCAAGTAGGGTTAACCCTGGGAAGTTTTATGCATTACCACAATCACCTCAGATTCTTAAACAGTTATTGATGGTATCTGGAATGGATAGGTATTATCAAATAGTAAAGTGTTTTAGGGATGAAGATTTAAGGGCTAATAGGCAACCAGAGTTTACTCAAATTGATATAGAGATGTCATTTGTTGATGTTAATGATGTATTAACAATTAATGAGAAATTTGTATATACTCTATTTAAGGAAATTAAGGGAGTAGAAATCGAATTACCAATCAAGAGGATGACATATAAAGAAGCAATGGAGAGATTTGGTCTTGATAAGCCTGATTTAAGATTTGGTTTTGAACTTGTAGATATTTCAGATGTAGCTGCTAAATGTGGATTTAAGGTCTTTTCTTCAACCATTGAAGGTGGTGGTGTTGTCAAGGGAATAAACATTAAAGGATATGGTGACGAATTTACTAGAAAGGACATAAATAGGCTAGAGGAATTTGTAAAGAACTATGGGGCTAAGGGATTAGTATGGATGAAACTTACTTCAGAAGGACTAACATCATCAATCTCAAAATTCCTTAAAGATGATGAAATAGAAACCATCGTAAACAAGATGAATGGTGAAACTGGAGACTTATTACTATTTGTAGCAGATAAAGCCTCTGTAGTTTTTGATAGTCTTGGAAACCTAAGAAATGAGGTGGCAAGAATACTTGATATTATAGATAAGGATGATTTGAAAGCTGTTTGGATTACAGAATTCCCATTATTTGAATATGATGAACAAGAAAAGAGGTTTGTGGCAAAACATCATCCATTCACCTCACCTATGGAAGAGGATATCCACCTATTAGAAAGTGAACCAGAAAAAGTACGAGCAAAGGCTTATGATATTGTTATAAATGGTGATGAAATGGGTGGTGGAAGTATTCGTATCAACAACTCAGAACTTCAAAGTAGAATGTTCAAAGCCTTAGGCTTGAGTGAAGAGGAAGCTGAAGAAAAATTTGGATTTTTGCTTGAGGCATTTAGATATGGAACCCCTCCTAATGGCGGCATAGCTTTTGGATTCGATAGATTGATTATGACATTAACTAATAGTTCCAATATAAGAGATGTCATCGCATTTCCAAAGACTCAGTCTGCGACATGCCTATTAACAGATGCACCAACAAGAGTATCAGAAGCTCAGTTAAGGGAGACTCACATAAAGTTGGATTTAGAAGATAATGAATAGGTTATTTGATAGAACAGAAATTCTCTTAGGCAAAGAGAGTATGAGAATACTCTCTAATTCTTCTGTAGCAGTATTTGGTGTGGGAGGAGTTGGATCTTTTGCTACAGAAGCTTTAGCAAGATCTGGAATTGGAAAGCTAATTTTGATAGATTATGATATAATTGATATAAGCAATATTAATAGACAAATTCATGCAACAACAAAGACTATTGGAAAAGCTAAAGTAGAAGCCATGAAGGATAGATTATTGGATATAAATCCCGATTTAGATATTATCACTTATAGAGAAATGTATAATCAAGATACTAAGGACTTTCTCATTAGCGAAAGATATGATTATGTGATTGATGCAATTGATATGGTATCAGCCAAGATAGACCTTATCGTTACATGTAAGACTAAAGGTATTCCAATAATTAGTGCTATGGGAGCAGGAAATAAAGTATCACCAACAAGTTTTATGGTTAGTGATATTTATGAAACAAGTATTTGCCCACTTGCTAAAGTCATGAGAAGAGAGCTTAAGAAGAGAAATATAACGGATTTAAAGGTTATCTGGTCTGATGAAATTCCATTAAAGATCAATTTAGAATCTGATTTATTACGCAAGGCAATACCAGGAAGCATATCCTTTGTCCCATCAACTGAAGGACTAATTATTGCTTCTGTGGTTATTAAGGATTTAATTCAGTGGGAGGTAAAAGAATGCAACAAATAGGCATAGTAAAGGAAATAAAAGGGAATGATGCAATTTTAGAGGTTCGAAGAGCATCTGCTTGTGGTGCTAGTTGTGGAGCATGTTCCTCTACTTGTGAAGTCGCTCCTCATTTTGTTACCATTCGAAATAGAGTGGACGCAAAACCTGGAGATATTGTTGAGATTATTGGCGAAACTAAAAAGATATTGAAATATACTTTTATTATTTATATGATTCCATTGGCTTTTTTGATTATTGGGATTGCATTTGGTAATAGTTATTTTAAATCAATGGGTTTAGAGAATTATGAAGTGCTTAGCTTTTTAACAGGAATTTTTGCTTTAGCTGTTTCTCTCTTAATATTGAAATTAATAGATAAGAGTATTGCTAGAAAGAACGAAGTGGTACTATCAATATCAAAAATTTTATCCAATAGATAAAGTATCAATCTTATCATGTAAGGAGTGAAGACTTGGAAGAAAAATCTAAGATAATTACAAGATTAAGAAGAATAGAAGGTCAAGTTCAAGGCATACAAAAGATGGTTGATGAAGAAAAGTTCTGTGGTGATATACTAATACAGATTGCAGCTGTTAGATCTGCATTAAATAATGCAGGTGGATTGATTTTAGAAAACTATATGGAAGAATGTATAAAAGACTATCTACACGGGTCTTCTGATGAAGAAGATATAGCTCAATTGATTGATATACTTCTCAAGTATTCTAAACAAAACTAAGAA
>CAZZCQ010000182.1:0-3390 GCA_964652285.1 uncultured Tissierella sp. | reverse complement strand
CTATATGATAGGAAAGCCTGATGAGGCAATAGACTATTATAACAAGAGTATCATAGCTTTTAAGCAAGGAAATAATATTCTCGAAGGACTTAAACCTATTAATAATATTGGGAATATTTATGGCAATGTATATGGGATATATGATAAAGCCTTAGAGTATTTCAAAACAGGGTATAAGCTAGCAACTTCATATGATTTAACTAAGGTTAGATTAATATTTACTAGTAATATTGGTGATGTTTATTTTCGTAATCTTCAGTTAGAAGAGGCTCTTAAATATTTTGAAGATGTTAGGAACATGTCAAATGAAATTGGAGGGTATAAGGGTATCATATTATCCAATTTAAATCTAGGCATGATATATTTAAGGGTTGACAGATATGATAAAGCTGACGAGGTGTATGATTTTATTAAGAAGATAAATGATAAAGAACCTATTGCTGATAGTGAAATCCTTACTACCTATTATAATTTTATGGGGAGCTATTATAGATTTTATGGAAAGTTTGAGGAATCTTTGAAGTATTACCAACTATTAAAAGAAGTAACCAAGGATTATAGTAGTCAAGAATATCTATTAGCAGAGTCAAATATTCAAATAATTAAAGAGCTAGTTTATTCGGATTATAATAGGGATAGAATAAAGGAGTTAATCTATAGCAATCAATCTAATATGATGACTAATATGGAACTAGAAAATATTCTAATATTTGCAATGATGTCAGTAAAAAATGGTGATATTGATTTAGCTAACGAGATTCTTGATATATATTCTAAGTATAGTAATGAAACGGATGAAAGTATAAGGGCTTTTAGGGATTCTATTGATGCAATCATTAGCCCATCAAGTAAAAAACTCTTATCTTTGGAGTCTTATCTGGATAGAAGTATATTTAATGATTATAAACTCAATATTCATATTATATTGGCTAATGAATGGGGAAAACTCAATAATTATAATAAAGCCATATATCATAGCTTTAAGGCTTTAGATAATGTATTAAAAATATCGGAAACGATTAGGGATAAGAATTTAGTATATAATTTCATAAAAAGATATGATGGAGATATGCTAAAATCAAATTTAAAGAAATATATAAAGATTAAATTCAATAAGGATATCAATTATATTAAGTTGGATGAAGTTTACAGTAGTAATATAGATAAGAATAGAAGCTATAATGATTTGGTACATATTTTAAACCAATTAGATTCATCTGAATACTGGGAGATTTTTAATATATATAATAAATATGAAAAGATAGAATCCATTGAGACCTTATTGGATAAATACACCAGTGATAACCAAAGAAATCTGGAATTGACTTTAAATTATTTGGGACATGAGACTTTAGCAAATAGAGGTTTTATCTTAGAATATAATGAGTATAAGAATAGCTATAATATGGTGGCTTCTTTAGTTGAAGGAGATACAGTTATCCCAAGAGAGAACATACTAATTCAATCAAATAAAAGCCCTGTCGGTATATTAATCAATAAGAACCTAAGAAATATGGAAGACTCTAAATACATTGAGCTGCTGCCTGATGATGCTATAAGTATATTATGCGTGCCTTTAATTACTGATGTCAAGGAGCAAATTGAAGTGGAAAGAAGAAAGAAGAATTCTTTCCCTCAAGCAAGAAATCTTACCTCATACTATGGTAGCTCCAAAATATACATTTATTTTGAGTCTAATAGCTATTTAAATAGATTTGAATATGATAAACTACTATTAATTAAACATATGACCAGCCTAATTCTGCTGAATGCAGAAAATAAGTATTTAAAGGATTTAACAATTATTGACGAGTTGACAGGTGTCTTAACAAGAAAATATTTTGAACAACAAATAGATAATATAATTGAATATTATAATGCTTATCAAGGTTCATTTAATCTATTGATGCTTGATATAGATAATTTCAAAGGCTTAAATGATACATATGGTCACTTAATTGGTGATGATGTTTTATCTGCACTTGGAAAAGTCTTGAAAGATAGTGTTAGATCTACGGATTTGGTAACAAGGTTTGGTGGGGATGAGTTCATTATTGTCTTGTTTGATACATCTATTGAAGAAGGCATAAATATTGCTGAAGAAATTAGGAGTAATACTAGTAACATTAAGGTTTCTAATACTAATAGACAAGTGTCTGTCAGTATAGGTTTGGCTAAATACCCAGATCATGGTCAGACTAAGAAGGAACTAATAGGAAAGGCTGATCAAGCTTTATTAGTTGGTAAAGAAAAAGATGTGAAAAGTAGTTTAGTAGTATGGAATATAAATATGGGAGAAGGGACAAACAGTCAGGATAAAATAGCAGGAGTTATTACAGGAGATATAAACAAAGATTATTTAAATATCTCTGCTGTAATCAATACAGCAAAATTAATTGAAAGGAAAGCTAGTGAATCTGAAAAGATTACTGAATTTGCAAATATGTTATTAGACATATTGGATGCCCAATACTCTACTTTTATCAAATATGAATATAATGGAATAGAGAATGTATATCTTTACAAAACTAAGCTTAGGAATATATCAGAATGGGTAAAAACACCTAAACTAAATTTGGATATAGTACAGAGGGTTATTTATAATAAAAAAGGCGAATTTCTAATTGATTGGGATGGTTCTGTGACATTGAATCCAATAACTGAGGAACCAATATGGCAATCTATTTTAGTACTACCTTTGATAAGAAATGATGTGGTACTAGGGATTATATATCTTTCAGTACCTTTGAAGGAAAAAGAGTTCACGTTTGAAGACTTTAATTTAGCTAATCTTTTATCAAATATATTCGCTGCAGTATTAGATACAAATTTAGTGGAGGACAATTAGCTAGTATAGGAGGAAGTAATATGGCTGTTACAATTAAGGATGTGGCAAAGTTAGCAAAGGTATCTATATCTACTGTATCAAGAGTAATCAACGATTCTAAGCCAGTAAGCCCTGAGGCTAGAAGAAGAGTTTTGCATGCCATTGATACTTTGGGTTATGAGCCAAATGAGATAGCGAGGAGTCTAGTTACCAAAAAATCAAATCTAATAGGTGTTATTGTAGATGATATAGGTAACAATTATGTGTCACAGATTGTTCGAGGTATTGAAGAGATTGGTAGAATGTACAATTATGATATTATTATATCATCCAGTTATGGAGATGCAGATACAGAGTTGAAGTTTTTGCATTTATTGAAGACAAAACAGGTAGAGGGAATAATTCTTGTGTCAGAAATTGTTAATCAAGCTGTGATTGATTATATGAAGAATTCTAAATTAGAATTCATGTACTTAAATAGGTATTATCGAGTCCCAGATTTACCTAGTATCTCTATGGATTATAAAAAGGCAACCAAAGCAATGATGGACTATCTTATAGAA
>CAZZCQ010000181.1:0-3400 GCA_964652285.1 uncultured Tissierella sp. | reverse complement strand
TACATAGATATATCCTTCTTTGGCATTTGTTGCATCTGCTGCGATTATCATTCCTTCTATGATACTATGTGGGATTCCTTCCATGATGCACATATCCATAAAAGCACCTGGATCGCCTTCATCTCCATTACATATTACATATTTCATATCTGATTCATAGGAAAGAGCTTGCGACCATTTCCGACCTGCACTAAAACCACCGCCACCTCTTCCTCTTAATTTAGATTCTGTTATTTCATCACAGACATCCCTTGGACTCATCCCATCTAAAACCTTTGCTAATGCTAGATATCCACCATATGCAATATATTCTTCTATGGACTCAGGATCAATCTCTCCACAATCCTTCAATACCAATCTTGTTTGATTTTGATAGAATGGTATGGAATCTGTTGTAAGCCTATTTAAGCTTTTATCATCTTTAAATACTTCATTTATAATATCCTTGCAATCATCTACTTTAACCCTAGTATATAAACCATCACCAGGCTCTACTCTAACTAAGGGACCTGCTTCACAAAATCCTGGACACCCACTCTTTTTCACTGATATATCATCATCTTCTTTTATCAAATCAGCTCTGTTGTTTAACCTATTTTCATCTATCAACCTTTTGAATTCATCATATATATCCAATGCTCCACCAGATACACAACCAGTACCTGTACATACAATGATTTTCTTCTTTTGTTTTTCTAATTCTTCTTTAAACTTAATATGACTACTATATAGATCTTGACTAGTTGATATCATCATTTAAGCTTTCCTCCTTTATCTGTCTAACTAATTCCTCTGTCTTTTTCGGAGTCATCTTGGCATGTACTATCCCATCTACATTGACTACAGGAGCCAAACTACAAGCCCCAAGACATGAAACCATTTCTATGGTAAACAATAAATCATCAGTAGTTTTTTTGTTTTCTGAAAGCTTTAACTCTTTTCTTAATGCATCAAGTATCGGTTGTGATCTACGAATATGACATGCAGTGCCATCACAAATCTTGATGACATGCTTGCCTTTTGGTTCCAATGAAAAGTTCTCGTAGAATGTAGCAATACCATAAATCTTTGAAGAACTCATATCCAATTTCTTGGATAAGTAATCTAATGCTTCTTCTGGTAAATATCTGTACTCTTTTTGAATCCCTTGAAGTATACTTATAATCGATGATTGCTTGTCATCATATTCTTTAACTATACTATCAACTGTTTCCATAATTTCGCTCGTAAGCATTTATGACCCTCCTGTTATTTTGATATAAACTTTAATAATATGTATGTAATCCACTAAGTCTAATATATTTTGTTAATTCATTAACAATTTTATCACTTTGTTTATTTTTTGTCAATATATTTAAATATTCAATTTAATCTAATAAATGTGATAATTTGAAAATTAAAAATCTCTGAAAGGCCTTTAAATATGGTCCTTCAGAGATTAACTTTCAATCTAGAGTAGATACATATGTACTTATTTACTTCCCTTTGCTTTTATAAATACAAGCTATATGCCTTTTACAACTTGGGTAACCACCATGGCAGGCTGGTAAACTATCTATATCGCCACTTACTCCTGCTCCTTTAATATCCTTTAATAGATTCCAACAACTCTCTAAATCTATTTCATCTCCAAATATGACAAATGTTCTACTTCCTTCGCCACTCCCAATTCCACTAGCTGCTATTGGCACTGCATCTAAATCAAATAGAATCTCAAAAGCCTCTATTTCTGTAATAATTGGACCATATAATTGATGTAGCCCTATGGCTGCTCCCATAGATAGATCAATTCCCCTTCTTCCACTATTTCTCATAGCTAAATCTAAATCTGGAATTAGTTTATTAAGTCCAGCTAAGATTATCATTGGAATACCATTAACAGATGCCGTATGAAGTGCAAATCCTCTAGAACCACCACCTGATGAAGCATAAGCAATAGCTGCTTGCCCATAAATATCAATGGCATTAGCCCCTGCTACAATAATATCTTGGGATGTCATGGATTCCACTATCTCTTGAATCCTCTTATCTGCATTAATTGCTTCTCCCTTATCTATAAGTAGATTATGTGGAGCAGAAGTAGGATTTAATGCTGTTCTTGTCCCACTTGCATCAATACGCCCGGATAGGCGTAATGGACCATAGCCCAGCTCTTCAGAGAATGCTGATACTGTAGAGCCTCCTGCTAGCAGAATTTTTCCATCTCTTAAACATATATTAATCTGAGTTGACTCTTTAGCAGCTTTTGCAATTAACCGTTTGCCCTCATTGCTAGTCAAGGTTATCTGTAATTTTTTCATCATATCAACAACTTTCTTAACTTATTTTAATGTTCTAGTTTTTGGGTCTAGAAAATCTCTTAAGGCATCCCCAATTAAGTTGATGGATATTACTGTAAGTGTGATTGCTAATCCCGGAATAATTGCTAGATGTGGTGCAGTCCATAAATATGTTCTAGCATAACTAAGCATTGCTCCCCACTCAGGAGTAGGTGGTTGAGCCCCTAAGCCTAAAAAACTCAAGGATGCTGCTAATAGAATTGATGAGCCTATTCTCAATGTGGCTTGTACAATAATTGGTCCCATGGAATTTGGTAGAAGATGCAAAAACATCATTCTAAAATCACTAGCGCCCATTGAGCGAGCTGCTTCTACAAAGACACTAGTCTTAAGGGATAAGAATTGAGCCCTGACCAATCGAGCAAATATAGGTATGGAACTTATTCCTACTGCAATCATAGGTGTATATGTACCAGGTCCAATTATCATTACAAGTGACATTGCCAACAATATACTAGGAAATGCTAAAAGGATATCACAAATAGTCATAATGATTCTATCTATTAAACCTCCATAATATCCTGAAAATGAACCCAATATTATTCCACCAATCAATCCTACCAATACAGATACTAATCCTGATGATAAGGTAAATCTCGCCCCATATACTATTCGGCTAAAAACATCCCTTCCAAATTCATCAGTTCCAAATAGATGATCTCTTGATGTTCCTTCTAGCTTTCTAATTGGATCTTGTTCAAAGGGAGACTGTGTGAAATTTGGACCAATGATTGCAATCAATATAAAAGATACTAGAATAATTATACCTATCATAGCTGAAGGGTTTTTAAATATCATCTTTAAATTCATTTCCTTAACCTCCTAGTATGTTAAAGCCATAGTCATTGACGAGAATGTCATTAAATAATCTCTAAATCTATTTTTGCTTCTATAGATAGAAAATGAAATTAGGGATATTTTGCCAAGTAAAGAAGAGGTGCCCAACAAAATATCCAATATCTTAATAACGAATTCGAGGATCTAAAAACCCATATATTATGTCAATTATCAAATTCATAATCGCAAATGTAAAAGCTAGTATTAGTATGCCACCTTGAACC
>CAZZCQ010000180.1:2060-3402 GCA_964652285.1 uncultured Tissierella sp. | reverse complement strand
GCGGGACACCCTGATTAAAAGTCAGGTGCTCTGCCAACTGAGCTAATGGGTCATGCTTTTTAGCAAAAAAATAATGGGGTGGATGATGGGACTCGAACCCACGACCTCCAGAGCCACAATCTGGCGCCCTAACCAACTAGGCCACACCCACCATAATATAGTGTTAGCTCTATTACCCAGTATATACCTTGGAGCGGGTGAAGGGAATCGAACCCTCGTAGCTGGCTTGGGAAGCCAGTGCTCTACCACTGAGCTACACCCGCATTCTAGAACGGGTTAAGTGCTAACAATATTAAATTATACCAACTTTGATTCTGCTTGTCAACTGCAATTTAGGGAATAGTTAGAATTTCTCCATGAATATCTTTCCCAATCTCTATTAAACCAAAAGTCTTGGTCTTAGAGCCTCCTCGGGGCATAGATGGGCTTCCTGGATTTAAGATTAATACATTGTCATATACATTGTTCATAGGCTTATGTGTATGTCCAAACAAAACAATATCAGCATCCATCTCCAATGCTTTATAAAAAAGTCTATCTAAAGTAAACTTAACATCGTAATTATGACCATGAGTTAAGAATAGCTTCTTTCCTTTGAGCTCTATCAACTCACTATTCTTATATTCAGAATCCAAATCACAGTTGCCTTTCACAATAACTATTGGAATTCCCAATATTTTAGATATCTCTTCACCATCATCAGTATAATCCCCTAGATGTATCAACATATCTGGCTTTTCCATTGATAATATTGCATTAGTTATGTCCTTGTACTTACCATGAGTATCACTAATTACTACTATTCTCATTCTCTTCACCCAAAAGAATATTTGATATCAAATTTTTGATTTCTTCCAAAGCTCTAGCTCTATGACTAATCTTGTTTTTTATACTATTTCCTAGTTCAGCAAATGTCTTATCATATCCTATGGGACTAAATAGCGGGTCATAACCAAAACCATCTTTGCCTGCTAGTTCAAAGTTAATATAGCCCTTGCATTCTCCTTCTACTACAAAGATCTCCTTTTTCTCAGTAATTAAAGCGATAGCTGTTAAGAAGCTTGCCTTTCTATCCTCCATTGGAATATCCTTCATTTCATGAAGTAATTTAATATTATTTTTCTCATCATTGCCATCTTCTCCTGCATATCTAGATGAATGAACCCCAGGCGCATCATCTAATACATCTACAAACAATCCTGAGTCATCCGCCATAACCATGTAATCTACCCTTTCAGCTAGAGCCTTAGCTTTTTTGATACTATTCTCTTCCAAGGTATTCCCATCTTCATTTACTTCAAAATTAGGTATACCTATATCCTTCTTTGACAGTACCTCTATT
>CAZZCQ010000180.1:0-2050 GCA_964652285.1 uncultured Tissierella sp. | reverse complement strand
ATTTTCTTTATTTCTTGTACTTTATAATCATTAGTTGTAGATATTATTAATCTTCTGTATTTCATCTTATCCCTCTCTTATAGCTATTAAATCTGATATTTCACCTAGTGCTTTCCTTTGTAGCTCTATTAGCTCTCTATTACCTTTTTCTCCTAAATCCAATAATATATCCAATTCTTCTCTGCTAAAAGTATCCTCTTCCCCTGTTCCTTGTATTTCAATAAATCTACCATCATCAGTCATTACTAAATTCATATCTACTTTTGCTTTAGAATCCTCTACATAGCATAGGTCAAGTATAGGGCCATCTGCGCCTATTCCTACACTTACAGCTGCTAGGAAATTTGTAAGTGGTATAGATTTAATTTGATTCTCTTTGTATAGCTTATACAGTGCATCTGCCATTGCAACAAAAGCACCTGTTATAGAAGCAGTTCTAGTACCACCATCTGCTTGTATAACATCACAGTCAATCCATATAGTCCTCTCTCCTATTTTCTTTAAATCAGCAACAGAGCGGAGGGATCTTCCTATCAATCTTTGTATCTCATGGGACCTACCATCTATTCTACCTCTGGATGAATCTCGTATTTTCCTTGTATCAGTTGAACCTGGCAGCATAGAATATTCAGATGTAATCCACCCAGTATTAGAACCCTTCAAAAAAATTGGAACTCTATCATCAACCATGGCAGTACAAATCACTTTTGTATTTCCCATTTCCATCAGTACTGAACCATATGGATGCATTAAATAGTTCCTTGTAATCTTCACTTCTCTTATTTCATCAAATCTTCGCTTATCAATTCTCATATTAATCTCTCCAATCTTCTTCAATATCTATTCTACCAAATATAGTGACATTTATCTATAAAAAAGAGATGGTCATAAAAAATCTGAAACACTAGATTAGCATTTCAGATTTTGAGCACAAAGTTCGAAATTGTACAGCGGTCTTACCTACTCCTTTAATATTCATTGGCAAAGACTGGTATACTTGTATTCACAGCTGCCCCATCTAATAGTAATTCTACAGATTCAATCTCCTTGAATTCACCTAAAGTTAGTCCAATATTCTTCATTATATCATCTAATACCATATCATCAGCTAAACTAAGGTTATCACTTGAATTAATATCTACATATGCTGTTCCCTCTTTTATTTCTACACCTTGAAGTTCTATACCACTAGGTATATCTGATGATAAACCTGTAACTGTTGGTGGCCCCTCAAATAATAGATCCAAAGCTGTATATACATTTGCCATAGGGGCTAAGGTAGGTATGGTTACTGGAATAAAATAATCATCATATTCTTCTCCACCTTTATAATAGACAACTACCTTTGAACTACCTTCATCTTCTCCACCTATAAGATTGATATTCTCTCGTGCTAAAGGTTCATTTATAGACATATGCTTATTCAGTAGTGGAATTATCTTTCCTTCAACCATAATCTGAACTTCATTGATTGATGGGAACTCTGTCAATGTGTATACTACACCTTTTAGAAGGTTTTCTTCATCTTTTTCTGTATCAATATTTTGAATCTCCTTGGAAAAATCTATCTTGCAAAGACCTGTTTCTGGATTGATAGATAAGCCCAACACTTCTGTTCCCATAGGAATCAATGGATGTAATCCTGTATTTGATAAAATTTCTCTAAGCTCAGTACTATCTATCATATTTTTAATAGTAACTCTTGCAATTCCATCTTCCCAAGGAATCCTTCTCATCACTGGAACTAAGTATCCATCATTGTTTTTGAAATAAAACACTGTCTTCCTCATTCCATCATCTTCAACAACTTCTATATCATTTTCATCAGAACTAATGATTTCTATATCATCATATATTGTTGATACATCATCTTTGACTAGATCAGTTCCAAGTTTAACCAATGTTATCCCTAAAATTATAATTAGTCCTATAACTAAAAATCTTCTATTTATCATAATAACCCCCTCCTATTTTACTTCTAATATATTATATTAAAGAGGGTTATATACTATGATAGAAAAACTATTTTCTTTTAGTTGGTGAAAAATAT
>CAZZCQ010000179.1:2327-3423 GCA_964652285.1 uncultured Tissierella sp. | reverse complement strand
AAATACGCAGTTGGTGCATTTAATGTAAACAACATGGAAATAATACAAGCAATAATAAGGGCTGCTGAAAATACAAACTCACCAGTTATACTTCAAGCTAGTCAAGGTGCTATTAAATATGCGGGCATAGAGTACATATCCAGTCTAGGAAAATTAGCAGGGATGAATTCCAAGGTTCCTGTTGTATTACATCTGGATCATGGTACCGATTTTGAACAGGTTATGTTATGTATTAGATATGGATTTACCTCCGTAATGATTGATGGATCTAGATTCCCATTGGAAGAGAATATTGCTATTACAAAAAAGGTTGTTGATATAGCTCATTCAGTAGGAGTATCAGTAGAGGCTGAATTAGGCAAGATTGGTGGAACGGAGGATCACATCAGTGTAAGTGAAAAGGATGCTACTTTTACAGATCCTATGGACGCAAAGAGATTTGCTGAAGAAACAGGAGTTGACTCCTTAGCTATAGCTGTTGGGACTGCTCATGGCGTTTACAAAGGCGAGCCAAAATTGGATTTTGATAGAATAAAGGCTATTAGAGAAGTAGTAGATATTCCATTGGTATTACATGGTTCTAGTGGAGTACCATATGATAGTTTGAAAAAGGCAATTTCCCTTGGAGTTTGTAAAATTAATATAGATACTGATATAAGAGCAGCATTTGCCAATTCAGTTAAGGATGTAGTAAAGAATAATCCTGAGGAAATAGACCCAAGAAAGATTCTTGGACCTGCTCGAAAGGCAATGCAAGAGGTTATTGAAGAGAAGATGCAGGTATTTGGCTCAGTGGGTAGAGCATAAAGGGGGTATACGATGAAAATTCTTGTTTGTAATGTAGGAAGTACTTCATTGAAGTTCAAACTATTTGATATGCCTGAAAACGAAGTATTAGCTCAAGGTAAGATTGAAAGAGTTGGTAGTCTAACAGATGCAATTTTCCATTATCGGAATTGTAATAATGGATTTGAAGAATGCTTAAATGGTCAATGTATCAGAAATTATACCGATGGCATTCAAATGTTTCTAAAATATTTATTGGATAGGGAACAAGGAGTCCTTAATAGTATCGGTGAATTAGAAAGAATTGGTT
>CAZZCQ010000179.1:0-2317 GCA_964652285.1 uncultured Tissierella sp. | reverse complement strand
TTTAAAACCGTATTAGCCAAAGGATACTTAGGTGTTCATGAATTGACCGCAGATGTAATAAAGGGTATGGAAGACTATCTTGTGGTGGCTCCTGTACATAATACACACTACCTTGAAGCTATTAGAGAATTCAAAAAAATTCTTCCAGATGCCCTTTTAGTTGGGGTATTTGAGACAGACTTCCATAGGAGCATTCCAGAGGAGAGAAGTCTGTACGCAATCCCATATGAATGGTATAAGGAATATGGAATTAAAAGACTTGGCTATCATGGTGCATCCCATAGCTATATTGCTAGCATCATATCAGAAACAGAAGGTAAAGAATACAGATTGATATCTTGTCATTTAGGAGGCAGTTCTTCTTTATGTGCAATCAAAGATGGTCTTAGTGTGGATACCAGTTTTGGGTTTTCCTTACAAACAGGAGTTATTCATGCAAATCGAGTAGGAGATCTCGATGCATATGTGATTCCTTATCTTTTGAGTGAAGGACTTTCTATGGATGAAATTCTAGTAGGCCTTGATCAAAAAGGTGGTTTGCTAGGTTTATCAGGTGTAAGCAATGATTTAAGATTTGTTAAGGATGCTGAAGAAGAAGGAAATCCAAGGGCTAAATTAGCCATAGATGTATTCTGTAATGGAATTGTTAAGTATATTGGAGCTTTTTATGCAGAACTAGGTGGATTGGATCATCTAGTATTTACAGGTGGAATTGGAGAAAATGCTGATTATGTACGAAGCAATGTATGTAATCAATTAGAACATCTTGGGATAGATATAGATGAAGACAAGAATCTTTCTGGAGATAAAAATAGAGTTATTTCCAAAGCTGACTCTAAGGTAAAGGTTCATATTATCCCAACTGACGAGGAAGAGGTCATTGCTAAACGAACTTATGAATATATAGGATAAATGGGGTGATTGTATGAAATTGTTTATTGATACCGCCAATGTTGATGAGATTAAAGAAATCAATGAATGGGGAGTAATATGTGGTGTAACTACCAATCCAAGTTTGATTGCAAAAGAGGGTAGAGTCTTCCAGGAGGTAGTTAAGGAGATTGCTGAAATAGTTGATGGACCTATTAGTGCTGAGGTAATATCTTTAGAAAAAGAAGGCATGCTCAAGGAAGCAAGAGAACTAGCTAAGATCCATCCTAATATCATAATCAAGATACCAATGAATAAGGAAGGTCTAAAGGCGGTAAAGGTTCTTGATAAAGAAGGAATCAAAACAAATGTCACCCTGGTATTTTCAGCTACCCAAGCCTTATTAGCTGCTAGAGCTGGAGCCACATATGTAAGCCCTTTTGTAGGAAGATTAGATGACATAAGTAATCCAGGAATGGCTATAGTGGAAGATATTGTACAAATATTTGATCTTCATGGTTTAAACACTGAGATTATTGCTGCTAGTATTCGACATCCTATTCATGTATTGGATGCAGCAAAGTCAGGGGCACATATAGCTACTATTCCTTACAAGGTATTTATGCAAATGTTGAATCATCCACTTACTGATATTGGAATTGATAAATTCATTGAGGATTGGAACAGTCTTAAGGAATAATCCTTAGACTGCCTCCTAGATTTACTTTTCAAACATTGATGTCCAGTCTATAAAGAAATTTCCAGATAAATTAGGATATAAAATATTTAATATAAGTCTATTATTCTTAGCGGGACTGTCATTCCAAGTATGCGAGGAATCTGACATGCTTCTCGTCATCCTTTTTTCGATTTTCCACTATGTTTAGAATAACAAGAGTGGATTTGTCATCTTGAATAAATATAGGGGATGACTTCCATGTCATCCCGAATTTCGTGTCATCCCAAATAAATGGAGGTGTAAAATATGGATAGAAATTTACCAGTGAATTTAGGTAGAGTTACTGAAGCTGCTGCATTAGCTAGTGCTAAGTATTTTGGCAAAGGGGACAAAGATGCAGCTGATCAAGCAGCTGTAGATGCAATGAGGAGAATGTTTGATACGGTCAGCATTGATGGTGTTGTGGTAATAGGTGAAGGGGAAATGGATGAAGCTCCTATGCTATACATTGGGGAGAGAATCGGTAAAGCTGGAGAGGATGATTTAAAAGTTGATATTGCAGTTGATCCAGTTGATGGTACCACATCAGTTGCAAATGGATTACCCAATGCAATATCCGTCGTTGCAGTTGCCCCAAGAGGATGTTTATTACATGCCCCAGATACCTATATGAAAAAAATAGCTGTAGGTCCTAGGGCTAAAGGGGTAATAGATATTCATAAATCTGTTACAGATAACATCTTAGCTGTGGCAAAGGCCTTGAATAAA
>CAZZCQ010000178.1:284-3439 GCA_964652285.1 uncultured Tissierella sp. | reverse complement strand
TTTTATTTAAGCTGAGATTTTGTTTCAGCTTTTTTGTTTACTTGTATATATTCTCGCTAAAAATATAGATGAAGGGAGAATAAAATATGGCATTAATAGATGTAAGAAATCTGACATTTGAATATCCAGCTAGTTTGGAGCCAGTATTCAAGGATTTGGATTTACAATTGGATACAGATTGGAAATTGGGTTTCATAGGTAGGAATGGTTATGGCAAGACCACATTTTTGAATCTATTGATGGATAAATATCCATACATAGGTTCAATTAGCAAACCTCTTCCAATGGTTTATTTCCCATATCCAATAGAAAATTATAATCTTAATACTATAGAATTATTGGAGAAATTAGAACCTGATTTTGAGCTGTGGAAGCTATACAAGGAAATGAATCTGCTGGAAGTGGAGGATAACATCTTATATCGATCATTTTCCACCTTGAGTGGGGGAGAGCAGACCAAGGTTCTCTTAGCCTTGCTATTTGCAAAAGAGGAAAGATTTTTGCTGATAGATGAACCCACCAATCATTTAGACACCTATGGCAGACAAGTATTAGCAAAATATTTGGAAGGGAAAAAGGGGTTTATACTTGTATCCCATGATAGAGACTTTATCAATAGTATAGTAGATCACATCCTTACAATAGAGAAGAGTAAGATAGTTATCCAGAAGGGAACCTATGATAGCTGGGAGCATAATAAGAATTTGGAGGATCAATATGAATTAGAGAAAAATCAAAAACTTCGTAAGGAGATACGAAGACTTAGAGCATCAGCCAGAGAGAAGGCTATTTGGTCTGATAAGGTAGAAGCAAGTAAAATTGGCAATGGTCATGTGGATAGGGGATATATAGGTCATATGGCAGCTAAGATGATGAAGCGATCCAAATCAATAGAAAGTAGATACGAGAAAGCTATAGAAGAGAAGGAAAAACTATTAAAAAATATTGAAACCATAGATAAATTACAGATGAATGTATTGAGTCATCATGCAAAACAGTATGTAAATGCGGAAGATTTTACAATCTCTTATGAAGGCAATAATGTATTTGTTCCAATACAATTTTCTGTAGAGAGTGGGGACTGTATCGTATTTAAGGGGGATAATGGAAGTGGCAAAACCAGTATTATAAAGGCAATATTAGGAGTAGAAGTGCCTTGGCAAGGCAGGCTTCAAATAGCCAAAGGTCTTACTATTTCGTATGTACCACAGAAATTTCAATATATTAAGGGTAATATAAATGATTTTGTGGAGGAAGAGGGATTAAATAAAACAATGTTTTTGACTATTCTAAGGAAACTGGGCTTTTGCAGAATTCAATTCGAAATCCCAATTGAAAACTTCAGCGTGGGACAAAAGAAGAAGATATTCCTTGCTAAGTCCATATGTGAAGAAGCCCATCTATTTATATGGGATGAACCCTTGAATTATATAGATGTTATCTCTAGGATTCAGATAGAGAATATGATTTTAGAATATGCTCCGACTATGATATTAGTAGAACATGATCGAAGATTTATAGATAGAGTAGCTACTGATATAATAGGGATAGATAAATAAGAAAAAGAGCCTTGATTCCAAAATCAAGGCTCTTTTTTTAGCCTTCTATATCTCTTCTCTTATATCCAATAAATCCTACAACAATCAAAACCGCTGCCACCAAAATGAGCCCCAAGATTTTAGCAATATTAATCTCTTCCATAGGTACTTGCGGTACATGGCCAAAAGGAGTTATCTTTGCAAACCAATCTGACAGTTGGAGCATTTCACCTATATAGACTACAAAGAATGAATATCCCAAATATACCCAAACTAATCCAGTTAAATTAGGCAGAAGGCCAATCAAGAAAACAGCCAATCCAACCATAATCCAAATCGCAGGTAGATGAACAAAGGCTGCCTTTATAAGAACTTCAAAGGATATCGCGTCTTCCATTACAAATATAGCTGCTGACCATAAACCAAGAACAGACATCAATTGTATAATAGGAGCTGAGATAAGTGCAATTAAAGTATAGGAGCCAAGTATATTATTTCTTGAAACTGCTCTTGCGTGTAGATGTTCAGTCCTGCCTTTCTTCTCCTCACTCCTAAGTTTTAAAACATACATAAGAACAGGAATTGTTCCTAATATACTTAAAATAGTCATTAGCATGGTTACAAATCTTTCAGTCATAGTGTAGCCTGCTGCCTCAGGAATCATCTGTTGAATCAAGCTACTACTATCTATGAAACCCTCTAAATCCCCCAAAACTGCCCCATATGACATTCCCAATATTAACATCCCTAGTAACCAAGAGATAATGCTAGTCCTCTGTAGTCTAAGGGCAAGACTAAGGGGTGATGATAAGAGGGTAGAAGCATGGACCCTACCAGGCCTAGATGGTATAAAGCCAGCATCTAAATCCCTGATGGAATTCAAATATAGGGATATTGCAAAAACTACTATGGCTAATCCTAAGGTAATAAATACAGGCCACCAATGATTATTTACATATACCTCAGTACGTAAGATTAATCCAAATGGAGATATAAGGGATAAGATTTCATTTCCCACATCCCCCATTCCTCTTACTATATAGGCCAAAATAAGAAAGGCAAAGGAATATCCCACAGTTGTCCGTGTGTTAGAAGAGAGTTGGGCAAATAATCCTGTTATAGCTGCAAAGATAATCCCTGTAGCTCCTAAGCTAGCACCATATAATATGGAGCCATGTAAATCCAATGTCTCGATACCTAAGGAATATAGTCCAATAGCATTTATTAGGGCTAAAAGGATATTGACTATAATCATATATAAAAAAGTGGCTGCCAAAGGTGACAAAGGACCTACGGGAAGGGATCGAATCATCTCAATACGACCTTCTTCTTCATCTTCACGAGTATGTCTAATGGTCAATAATATACTCATTATTGCAACACCAAGGGCAGTAAAAGCCAACATAAAGTGGGCCATCATGGCACCGTCCGTGTAATTATCCAAGCCATATCCAGGACCTAGCATAACAGTTATAGCAGGATTTTTCATAGTTTCAGCCATTATCTGTCTTTCTGCACCTGTTGAATATAAATCTGGTAGCACCGCAGCAACTAGTACAGTCAGTAGGGTAAGAGAAACAATCCATATAGGCATTCTAATACGGTCTTTACGCAATA
>CAZZCQ010000178.1:0-274 GCA_964652285.1 uncultured Tissierella sp. | reverse complement strand
TTGACATTATATATCACCACCCTCTCCTCTATAATGCCTCATAAATAAGTCTTCTAAGGTAGGAGGAGCACTTTCTAGTTTTATCAGGCCAAATTGGTTAATGTGTCTAATCACATTATCTAATTCTTCTGTATCAACTTGAAAATATACTAAATTATTTCTCTCTTCAATATCATAAATTCCCTTTAGCTCATGTAAATCTTTAATAGTTTCTCTGGTTTCAATAGCCATAGAGGTTCTAGTTAAGTGACGCAATTCATCTAAGCTTCCTGAT
>CAZZCQ010000177.1:0-3447 GCA_964652285.1 uncultured Tissierella sp. | reverse complement strand
ATCTGAGTTTCCATCTCTCCGATCAAATTATTTTCAAAGTCCCCATTAAATACCCCTTCTCCATTCTCTGGTTCAAGACCACCCTTTGTAATCCTCCACTTGAGTTTATAATTATTCTTTATTTGCATTACCTTATCTCCAACCCTAAATATATCATCCCCGATTTGTTTTTCTGCCTTGCCCTCATCTTTAGGATTAAGAGCTTCTTGTAAGTGTTTATTCAGGGCATTTATCCCCACATCTCCCTTCTTCATAGGAGTAAGCACTTGTATATCCTTTATAGAATCAAATCCATAATAATTGGGGAGTCTATCTGTAATTAAGCTAACTATGGTATCTACGGTTTTCTGAGTATGATGCTCCGCCATAAAAAAGAAATCCTTGTCTTTTTCATTTGTAATTGGAAATTCGCCTTTATTGATTCTATGTGCATTGACAATTATCATGCTCTCTTCAGCTTGTCTGAATATCTCATCTAGCATAACTATCTTTATACATCCTGAGTTGATTAAATCCTTCAGGACATTGCCTGCTCCAACACTTGGTAATTGGTCTACATCACCTACAAAAACAACTCTGGTGCCCGGATTTATAGCTTTTAGTAAGCTATTCATCAGGAGTATATCTATCATAGAAGCTTCATCTATGATTATTACATCTCCATCAATAGGGCTTTCTTCATCCCTATTAAAGACCATTTCATCTTCCCCATCTACATATGACAACTCTAATAGTCTATGTATGGTCTGGCTCTCCCTGCCCGTTGTCTCAGTCATTCTCTTGGCTGCACGACCAGTTGGTGCTGCCAATATGACTTTCATACCCAACTGTTCATATATCTTTATAATCGCGTTTATTGTAGTTGTCTTTCCAGTCCCAGGTCCACCAGTGATTATGATCACACCATTATTAAGGGATTCCTTGATAGCTATAATCTGTTTATTGCCAAAGCAGATATCATCTTGTTCTTCAATCTTCTCGACTTCTTTATCTATATCAATTTCTATTTCCCCAAAATCAACCCTAGATAATTCTACAATTTTCCTAGCTACCTTATTTTCAGCAACATGATATGGCATATAATAGACAATAGTATCGTCTCCTTCATTTACCATATAAAAGTTATTTCTCAAAGCTAGATTTCTTATAGACTCCCGGATTTCTTCTAAATCTACATTTAATATCTTAGAGGTCCTCTTAATTAATTCCTCTTCTGGCAAATAACAATGACCTTCCCCTGCGCTCTCTATCATTATGAATTTCAAACCTGCTTCAATTCTAAAGGGCGAATCTTCACTGACTCCCATTTTTTTTGCAATATTGTCTGCTGTTTTAAAGCCAATACCGCTTATATCCTCTGATAATCTATATGGATTCTCACTGATTATATTGATAGTATCTTTACCATATTTTCTATATATCTTGATTCCCATATTTACACTAATCTCATACTGTTGTAAATAGACCATGACATCGCGTAATTCTCTATGCTCTTCAAAGGCCTTGATTATCTTTGCAAGTTTTATGTCACCTATTCCAGATATCTCCTTAAGTCTTTCCGGGTTATATTGAATTATATCTAGGGAATCCAAACCAAATCTTTCCACTATACTCTTAGCAGTCTTTGGACCTATATAGGGAATCAAACCTGAGGAAAGATAATTCTCTATCCCCTTTATTGTCGAAGGCATAGTGGTTTTTATGCTTGTAAAATGAAATTGTTCACCGAATTTATTATGATAAACAAGCTCACCTTCTATCTCAATCATCTCTTCAAGATTGATAATTGCAGCATTACCTACTATAGTTATACTACCATCTGATGTATTCAGCCTAGCAACTGTATAACCATTGGATTCATTTCTAAATATGATTTCCTCTACAATCCCCTCAATAACAAGCAAATCGATGCCCCCAATCCTTAAGGAATATTATAGCATATTATCCTCTCAATGCCTCTACCTTATCTAATCTTTCCCAAGGTAAATCCAAATCATCTCTACCAAAGTGACCATAAGAAGCTATCTGCCTATATATAGGCCTTCTCAAATCCAAATCTCTAATAATAGCAGCTGGTCTTAAATCAAAATGTTGGCGTATCAAAGATATGATTTTTTCATCTTCTATCTTTCCTGTTCCAAATGTATCAACAGAAATAGATAATGGTTTAGCAATTCCTATTGCATAGGATATCCCTACTTCACATTTGTCAGCCAAACCTGCAGCTACGATGTTCTTAGCTACATATCTTGCAGCATAGGATGCAGATCTATCAACCTTTGTTGGATCCTTTCCAGAGAAAGCTCCCCCACCATGTCTACCCATACCACCATAAGAGTCAACTATTATCTTTCTGCCTGTCAACCCAGCATCCCCCATAGGACCTCCAATTACAAATCTTCCTGTTGGATTTACATAGAACTTAGTATCTTTATCTATCATTTCTTTAGCTACTGTGGTCATAATCACATGATTGATAATGTCTTCCCTTATTTTATCAAGACTAACATCTGGATGATGTTGAGCTGATACGACAATATTTTCAATCCTAACTGGTATTCCATCCTGATACTCAACTGTGACTTGACTCTTACCATCTGGTCTAAGATAGTCCAAGGTATCATCTTTTCGGACTTCTGCCAATTTCTTTGCAAGTTTATGAGCTAAATAGATTGGCATAGGCATATATTCTTTGGTTTCATTACATGCATAACCAAACATCATACCTTGATCTCCTGCCCCTATTTTATCTAATTCATCTGTGCTGAATTCTTTTTGTTCTAATGATTTATTCACACCTAGAGCAATATCTGATGATTGTTCATTTATGGATGTCAATACTGCACATGTTTCTGCATCAAAACCGTATTTAGCCCTTACATAACCAATTTCCTTTACTGTTTGTCTTACTACGGTTGGAATATCAACATAGCAATCAGTAGTAATTTCACCTACAACTAATACCATTCCAGTAGTAGCCATTGTTTCACATGCAACTCTGGCATCTGGATCCTTCTCTAAAATCGCATCCAGTATAGCATCAGATATTTGATCACACACTTTATCTGGATGTCCTTCAGTGACTGATTCAGAAGTAAATAATGTTTTTCCCATCTAAGCTCCTCCTATATTTAAAATTGATAAGGTCGCAAAAATTAAATAATGCCCATTCCAAAGGAAAAGGCATAATCTTTTCATCCTCATCTTTCAGAATATCTCCTGTGGGATTTAGCACCTTTGTATTAAACAGGTTGCCGGGTTTCATCGGGCCCATTCCCTCCACCACTCATAATAAGGTTAATATTCACTTAATTGAATTCTAACATATTGATTTTTTATAGTCAATGAGGTATAAGAAAATTGGTTTATTCAATTGTTTCGATTTTCATAGGAATCTATGAACTTATAAAAGTATTAATTTCATTAAACAACAATGTTCTAGATTAA
>CAZZCQ010000176.1:0-3493 GCA_964652285.1 uncultured Tissierella sp. | reverse complement strand
GCAGAAACAGAGTTGAAGTTTTTACAATTATTAAGAACAAAGCAGGTAGAGGGAATAATTCTTGTGTCAGAAATAGTTAATCAAGGTGTTGTTGACTATATGAAGAATTCTAAATTGGAGTTCATGTATTTAAACAGATATTATAGGGTGCCAGATCTACCTAGTATTTCTATGGATTATAATATGGCAACCAAGAAAATGATGGATTATCTTATAGAATTGAATCACAGGAAGATTATATACTTAACTCAAATAATTGACAATGATTTAGCAATTGAAATTGAAAAAATCAAAGCCTATGAGGATGTTATGGGTAAAATCGGAGAAGAACCTATAATAGTTCAAATTGATAATAGGAGATTAGATGGTGGCTATAAAATAGGGCGTGAAATAGTAAGACTCAAAGAAGAAAAAGGAATAACTGCAGTATTCTGCTGTCAAGATGAATTAGCTATTGGATTAATGAATTATCTTCATGATTGTGGAATTAAAGTACCTGATGATATATCTGTCTCAGGATATGGGGATATAAATGTAGCTTCCATATATAGACCAACACTCTCAACTATAAAAGAACCCTATTATGATTTGGGAGCTATTTCTATAAGAATAATGTTAAAAAAGTTAATTGGTGAGCCTATAGATGATGAAAATATTGTATTGCCATTAAGATTATTAAAAAGAGAATCATGTAAAGAAATTTAATTATATATGAGATAAGACAAAGCGTGATAGTTGAATTTTCTAATACAAAATAGGAACATTTTTGACCATGGCTATAGCTATGGTTTTTTCAATAAAAGATTATGTACGATAAAGATAGAAAAATAATAAAATTCGATTAAGAGGGTATGGTGGATGGTCATTGAAATGGTGAATGCATTTCTACTGGTATTTGCAGCAGAAATGGGGGATAAGAGTCAGATAATTGCGATGACATTCGCAACAAAATATAATAAGAGAGATGTTTTATTAGGGGTATCTATTGCTGCAATCTTCAACCATGGTTTAGCAGTATTATTAGGTAGATACTTATCTAAAATAATACCTTTAATTTATATGCAAGTTATTGCAGGATTTGCATTTTTGATATTTGGTTTTATGTCTCTTAAGGATGAAGAGTTGGTAAAATTTAAAGCAAGTAAGATCTTAGGGCCAGTCACTACAGTAGCTATTGTATTTTTCATTAGTGAATTAGGGGATAAAACCCAATTGGCAGCCATGACCTTAGCTAGTGAAGCTATTAATCCTTTATTTATACTAGTAGGTACTTCATCTGCAATGATTGCTACAAGTGCATTAGGAATATTAATAGGAAGCAGGATAGGAAATAGGATTTCAGATGTAATTATGAAAATGGTATCTTCTATAGTGTTTATAATATTTGGATTGCTAAAATTGTATGATGTAATTCCAAGTGGATATTTTACTCCAATTAATATCATAATTTTTGTCTCATTTTTATTAGTTATAGAACTCTACTTGATTTTAAAATTAGTCGATAATAGGAAACGAGCTATATCTCCAATAAAAGAAGTCGCACAAAGATTATACATACAAACGGAAACACTTAAACAATCACTAGATAGTATTTGTTTAGGTGATGATGTGTGTGGTAAATGTTCAGGAAAGAGTTGCTTAGTAGGATTTATTCGTTTCATTATCAAAGAGGCAAGAGAAAATGGAAACTATTATAATGAATTAACTATAGATATCGATAAACTTATTAGAAAAGATTATGATGTAAAACAGATCATTAAATCACTAGGCTTGATACTTGCTGATTATCATAAATATGGGTGGAAAGATGATGAGGATTTCGTTGTTAAGAGGATAAAGAATGCTTTAGAGATTCTTTTGTTTGCTAGAGTAATATGCGAAACTCAAGATATAGAAAGCTATATAAAGGAAGCAAATAAAATAGATAAAAGATATGCTGAATTATTAGAAGTAGAGATTCAATATAATTTAAAATAGAGGTGCAAAGAGTGGCTATAAGAGTAATGGTTGTTGATGACCATGAATTATTTAGAAAAGGGATAAAAAAGATTCTATCAGATACCAAGGACATAATTGTAGTAGCTGAAGCTGAAGATGGGGAAAAGGCAATAGAACAAGTTCATATCTATAATCCTGATATAATTCTCCTTGATATTGTGATGCCCAAAATAAATGGAATAGATACATTAAGGAAGATGAAGGATTTGGGGATAAAGGGTAAGATTATTATTTTATCTTCCTATTCAAGTAAAAATTACATTATTGATTCAATAAAAATTGGTGCTAGAGCGTATATGACGAAGGACAATGATGCCGCTAGTCTTATCAATGTTATAAGGTCAGTATACTCTGGGAGTACATATCTCCAACCTTCTCTAGGTAAAATCTTACATCAATATGGGGATGAAGTGGCAGTTGATAATGAAGCTATTAATAAGATAGAATTGCTATCAAAAAGAGAGTATGAAGTATTAAAATTAATAGCTCGAGGTTACAATAATAAAGAAATTGGGAAAAAGTTATTTATCAGTGAAAAGACAGTTAAGAATCATATTACCAGTATATTTAAGAAACTTGATGTGGAAGATAGAGTACAAGCTGTTATATTTGCATATTATAACGAAATTGTATTAATTGAGCATAATTCTTGACAATTTTTAAATTTAGTACTATAATATTATTAAGGATTAGCACTCACCAAGGCAGAGTGCTAACAAAAAATATATATTATAGGAAGGAGATAGTGTAATGGCTGGATTAGTACCATTTAATAGAAGAGGGAGAAATAGTTTAGTAAGAGATAGTCTAGTTTTTCAAGATTGGATTAATGACTTCTTTAACAATGATGCATTTTTTAGTAATGACATTGCAGTAGACTCTTTTAAGGTAGATATACAGGATAATGACAATGAATATATTATAGAAGCTTATTTACCTGGAATAAATAAAGAGGATATCAATATCGAATTAAATGAGAATAGGCTTACAATAGCTATTGATAAGAAAGAAGAAGTCAATAAAGAAAATAAGAATTATATTCATAGGGAGAGTAGAGTATCATCCATGAGACGTAGCATGTATCTTGATAATGCATCTATTGAAGATATTAATGCTAAATTAGAGAATGGAGTACTTTTAATTAAAGTTCCCAAAGAAGACAAATCAAAGAGTAAAAAAATTGACATAGAATAATCCAAATAAATATTTTTATGTCACTATTAAGATTTTTATGATTTTCGGAGCTAAGATGCTTGCATTTTAGCTCCGATTTTAGTGTATATTACTACAATCCTAGGTATTGAATTAATCAATTTTATGTAAAATATCATTGACAAATTTGTAAAAACAATATATAGTATTAAATTGTCAACTGATATTTTGAATTGCTAACAATAGATAGACTATATTGGATTTGTAAGAAATGATTCAGAATATAGATTGACAGAAGTTAATAGATTTGTTATACTATAAAAGTTGTCGAAAATAGGACAAC
>CAZZCQ010000175.1:557-3496 GCA_964652285.1 uncultured Tissierella sp. | reverse complement strand
TGTTCTTTCAAATTTTGCTTTTGCCATTGTATTTTCTCCTCCTTAATATTTTAGAAAACTCATCATTTTTATTTTATTTTTATGGAGCCCACGAGCAGGATTGAACTGCCGACCTCTTACTTACCAAGCAAGTACTCTACCTACTGAGCTACGTGGGCCAACCGCTATAGTTTACTATTTTATTTAAATCTTGTCAACTCAAGTTCATGCCTCTTCATATAATTGTTTACTTAGCTTTTTCTTAACCCTTTGTAATGCATTATCAATGCATTTACAATCTCTATGGATTTCTCCAGAAATCTCTTGATAGGATTTACCCTCAACATACCTCATCAAGACCATCCATTCCAGCTCACTGAGTAGCTCTCCAATTTGTGACTCAAGGTAATAAAATTCCTCTTTACTTATAAAGATATCCTGTGGATCATAATCACTCTCATCTTTGATTATGTCGATTAATGTTCTTTCTGATTCTAATTCAAATATGGGTTTATTTAAGGATATATAGGAATTCAGAGGCAGATGTTTTTGTCTAGTTGCTGTCTTGATTGCTGTTATCATCTGTCTTGTTATGCATATCTCAGCAAAAGATCTAAAAGATGCTAATTTGCTTCTATCATAATCTCTGATAGCTTTAAATAACCCTATCATACCCTCTTGAATTATATCATCTCTATCAGCTCCTATCAAAAAATATGTTCTCGCCTTGCTCTTTACAAGGTTTTTGTATTTAACTATCAAGAATTCCAAAGCAAGAGAATGATTACCTCTAATAGCATCAATAATATCCTCATCACTCATGCTATTATATACCAATGAATTATCATTTTGCAGTGAATACACTACATTCATCCCCTTCTTAAATGCAATTATCTTAATTATAAATAAAATATTATTTACAGTCAAGCTCAATCCTCTGCTTTGTTCCATTTGTCTAGCTTGTCTAAGGTTGATTCATCAAGTCTACCCAAATACATATCATTTCTAGTATTATTGACTTTCTTTCTTCTTTTAAGCATTCGCCTTGCATTATATATCTCTACTTCTAGTTCACATGCTGATATCCGAGTAGCGCCTCTAGATAATACAATCTGTTGTTCTAACCAATCTGATGTGGCCACCCTAATCCTCTTTATTCTTCCAAGAGAATCCACAGTTCGTTCAATATAGTGGTCAGCTGTTTCATATTCCTTTGTGAATACAACATATATGCCCTTATATTTAAACTCCTTGCCACTATTCCCCTTTACCAAATGTGCATCAAATACTACAATTATTTCAATCCCTGAATAATGATGATAATCTGCTAATACCTCCAAGAGTGAATCCCTTGCTTCTTCCAAACTTATCATTTGTTTCTCTTTTAAATCTCCCCAAGAATTTATTATATTGTAACCATCAACAAATAAGTATTCTTTAGGTCTAGTTCTATTGTTTTTCATAGTTCTGTCTTACTACTTCATATATCAATATCGCAGCAGAGGTAGAAGCATTTAGCGAGGATATCTTACCATACATTGGAATCCTTAGAATAATATCACAGTTTTCTTTTACCAATTTTGATATCCCTTTACTTTCATTTCCAATTACTAATGCAATCGGACCTTCTAGTTTTGTATTGAAATGGTAGTCATCTCCTTCTACATCAGCCCCATAAATCCATAGACCTTTCTTTTTTAAATCTTTAATTGTATTTGCAATATTGGTTACATCAGCTATCAACATATGCTCTACAGCACCAGCAGAAGCCTTATATACGGTTTGATTGACTCGTGCAGCCCTTCGTTTAGGTATTATAACTCCATGAACACCTGCACATTCTGCAGTTCTAATTATCGCTCCTAAATTATGAGTGTCTTCTATGCCATCCAATATTACAATAAAGGGATTCTGATTTAGACCTTTAGCCCTAGTTAAGATATCATCAATTGAAGAGTATTCAAAACCAGTAACTAAAGCTGCGACACCTTGATGTGCGTTGCCATCAGCCATAAAGTCAAGCTTAAATTTATCCACCTCTTGGATTATGATATTCTTGTCCTTTGCCTTTGCCATTATCATCTTTATGGAGCCTTGCAAATTCCCTTTTAATATATAGATTTTATCAATCTCTTTATCTGTCTTTAGCAGCTCTAAAACAGGGTTCCTTCCTACTACATATACATCTTTCATATTATCACCTTTGAATTGAATTTCTTTTATATTTCTCGACAAAGTCATATAATACACGCTCAGCTCATTCCAGCTAAAATTCTGCAGTTTGCAAGACTCGCAACCTTTACTTGCCGCAGGGTATAATTCAGTAGTCCTGTGAATGGTTTTATAACTTTAATATCCTAAGTTTTTAAACATTTCCCTTACCTCAATAATTTTCCCACAAGTCATATTCCCTTCTGGACAAGGCCCATTTACACAAGCCGGACCTGCATTTTTGAATAATATCGGATATACCTTTTTTACTTCTCTTAACATAGCTATTGCTAGTTCTCTTATCTCCCATTGTGCCCTATTGCAACATCTAAGCCTAAAGAAGTTTTGTAGTGATCTTGCATTCATTGTAAAAACTATCTTGGTTTCACAAGCATTTGGAAATACATATCTAGCATCTTCTATTGCTTCTTTTTCTGCCTTTTGCTTAGCCTTCTTTTCCTTAAGTCCATCTTTTATGTATCCATCATAGTGCTTGTCAAATAGTATATTTACAATCTCATCATAAGCCTTTTGGTCATCTTCCATAGCATTTAAGAAGATTTCCTTTGCCCTATCATCATTTTCAATTGCTGGTGGGATTATATAATCAAATTGGTTCAGCTTAACATATCTTTGAGATTGCTGTGAATAGCTGGCAATTCTGTGACGAACTAATTGGTGGGTAAGTGTCCTAGATACCCCCTCAGCACCAAAAGTAAAACTTACATGCTCAATTGGGCTTTCATGAC
>CAZZCQ010000175.1:0-547 GCA_964652285.1 uncultured Tissierella sp. | reverse complement strand
TTCATGACCTAAGTCCATCAACATGTTCAAAAATGAGCTAATGCTTTTTCCCTCCAAATTTTCTTCAATCTCTTTGATTCCAACAGATGAATAACATAGCTTCGCTGCTGATGCAATCAATTTCTCTCCCTCTGGAGTATATCTTAGTAGTTCTACCTTTAGCATTTCTTATCCCCCTTGTGCATAATAATTAATATTCTATGGTTTTAGTCCTTTTTATACTCCTTGATTATATCAAACAACTGTAAAATTCGACTATATTGTTCGGTAAGATATAGATATCCAAACAAGGCTTCAAGTCCTGTAGCAAATTTATAGTCAATCATTTTGGTATTTTTTGGACTTGTATTTGTCTTTGCATTTCTACCCCTTTTTACAAGTCTCTTTTCATCTTCTGTTAAGTACTCCTCCAAATAATGAATTATTTCTGATTGAGCATTTGCTTTCACATACTTAGTTGCTTCTTTGTGAAGTTGATTAACGCTTAAATCCATATCCATTATATATGTCCTTATCAACAATTCATAAACAGCATCACCTATATATG
>CAZZCQ010000174.1:0-3513 GCA_964652285.1 uncultured Tissierella sp. | reverse complement strand
AGAAATCATAGGATTATTTTAGGAAAACGCTTGCGAGGATTTGAGTTAACATGTATAATCTAATGGGGGTGGTGTAAATATGTCTTATAATCCCAAAATTAAGAGTAAACAAGCTGATGACTTTTTCGAAGCTGTTTTAAAATTGGAGAATTTAGAGGAATGTTATAGATTTTTTGAAGACATATGTACAGTTAAAGAAATACAATCAATATCACAAAGATTGGAAGTAGCAAAATTACTTAAATCAAACAAGACCTACAATCAAATTGAAGATGAAACTGGAGCTAGTACTGCTACTATCAGTAGGATTAGTCGATCATTGAACTATGGAGTAGATGGTTATAATATTGTATTTGAGCGTTTAGGTCTAGATTCAATAGGAGGTTCTAAAGAATAGAGAATTCCCATAAGGGAATTCTTTTCATTTCATAGGTATGAAGTTATCAAATATAAATAGCTCAAATTTATTTTTGTTCCTATTCAAATCATCTTGAGTTTGTATAGTATAGGCTATTGTAAGTGGTTTAAATATAATTCTACAGAGATTATATGATATTAGGTGTTTATATTCATGGTTAAATGCTATAAAATCAGGCTTAGTCAGGAAGTTGAACATGAAATTTCTCAAGGTAAAATTAAGAAATCTATTTTTAATTGTTGCATTTTCATAAATCTTCTTACTTGCCAATTGACCCCTTATAGTACTAGGCCTATTCTGTTTGTACCACATAACAACTATTGGATTAAAAGATTCTACACAATATGTGCCCCTATATTTATCTAGATATGATGCAATAGTGCTAGATAACAATGCTTCATTTGCAGATGCCTTTATTTCTATAATCAAAGGTACTTGCCCATCTACTAAGTTTAGAACATCTTGAAAATGAGGTATCTTTTCATTAGAAGCATGTAGAGTGAGTTCCCTTAATTCATCAAAGGTTAAATCATTGACCTTCCTATCTATACCACAGACTCTCTTTAAATTATTATCATGGAATACAAGTGGGATATTGTCCTTGCTCACTTGCACATCCAATTCTATTCCATAATCATTCTCTACTGCTAATTTGAAGGCAGCCATTGAATTCTCTGGTATTTCCTTTCCTCTATGCAAACCCCTATGGGCGTAGAAAAACCCCATAAAACTACTTGTATCAGGTTTATTTACGACCTTTGGCATAATTAATACTAGGTAAATCCCTGCAAGGGCTAGTATAATAATTAATAGATATATAAGCATGATATACACCTTTCATCAATCTTCAACATCAAAGTTTTCCAAGGCACTTTTCTTTTTAGGTGGCCTCGAATCTCCGTGTTTCACAAATAGCATGGTAGATAATGACAACAAGGAAAATACCACTGCGTATGGGAAGAGTGTTCTATAGGAGATATTTTCCAATAGGAAACCAGAAAATATGGGGGTAAATACCTGTGCAGCCATTGAAAAGGTATAATATAGTCCGGTATATTTTCCTATATCTCCCCTTTTACTCATCTCTACAACCATTGGATAGGAGTTAACATTAATAGCAGCCCAACCAAATCCTGTGAATGCAAAGACTACATTGATCATTGGACTAGGTTCTAGGAAAAAATATCCAAAGAAATATGAAGTAGTCATGGTTACAATACCAATCATTATGGTTTTCTTTCTACCTATTTTACTTGATATATATCCAATAGGGATATAGCTTATAATTGCAGCCCCTGTTGCCACCATAAGAGCACCAGCAAAGCTTCCACCTTCCATTCCCCAGACCCTAGTAGCATATCTAGAAAAGGCTGTTGTTACAGCATTATAAGCTGTAAACCATAAAAATATAGATGCAAGAATAAAATACAAGCTCCTTTTAACATCCTTAGGCATATCCCCTACATCTTCCTGCTGAGTTTTTTCTATTCTATCATCTTTATAGTCAGGAGAATCTGCTATTTTATCCAACAGCTTTCTTTCTTTAATCATAGTCACAAGTATTATTATAGCTACAACCATAAATATGGCGACAGCCAAGAATACAATAGTATAATCAGGGAGTGAGCCTTTTGCTACTAATAGTCTTATAAAGAGCAGTGTAGTAATACCACCTACAGCTCCCATTAAGTTGATAACAGCATTTGCTGAACTTCTATGAACCTTAGGTGTCAAGTCAGGCATCAAGGCTACAGCTGGAGAGCGATATGTTCCCATTGCTATTAAAACCAATCCTAAGGAAATAAAGAACAATGGGAAATTTGTAGTTTTAGCAGCATATGGTAGTATCATCATCAATAGAACAGCTAGAATAGTACCTCCCACGATGAAGGGTGTTCTTTTACCATGCTTTGTATTTACCCTATCTGATAATGCTCCAAAAAGTGGAAGCAAGAAGAGTGCTAGAATATTGTCAACAGCCATTATTCCACCAGTTAGTGTTTCACCTAGTCCAAAGTTGTTTTGTAATATTAAAGGAATAATATTATCATATAATTGCCAAAAAGCAGCTATGGACATGAAAGCCATTCCTATAAAGAAAGTTCTTTTGTAATTTAATTTCATGGGTTAAGCCCCCCTATTTATTTAGTCTAAGTTAATTATAGCATCTAGTGATTTTTTAAACAATATTGGGAAAATCAAAAGGATGTAAAACATTCCAGAAATCTCCATTGTAATTAAGTGAATTGGATGATATCATATAAAAACATGATTTGTAAAGGATTTGTAACTAATTTGTCATGATTTGGTCAAATTATTTTGATACAATACAGTTTGATGAATAAACCTTACTTGAGTATAGCATATAGATTTATCAGCAGGAGGGGTATTATGGAGAGCAAAACAAATCATATAAAGAAAAAGCTAATATATATAACTAAAAACAATATTATTCTTATACTACTTATAGCAGGAGGAATTCTAGGGGATATATTATTAAGATCTATGACAACAGGTTTCACTTTATACTGGAAACCTGTTGTCACAAGTATTTCTATGATAATATTCTTTTCAATATTATCTTTTTTTCTACCCTATAAGAAGAGAAATATATATTATATTATTTTATCTACAACAATTGGAATAGTCAATGCAGCTAATTTTCTATATTATAAATTTTATAATTCATTTATATCATTATCAATTTTTGAGCAGATAAGACATCTTGATGATTTGGGTGGAGGAACAATCAAAGCTATACTAGATATAAGGGTAATACCCTTTACAATTCCTACAATTATATTAGTAATGATTATTAAGAAGTTGAACAAAGTAAACTATTTTGAAAAACGAGAAAGATATAGAACAAGAGGAGAAATGGTTAGAGCATCTGTGATTGGATTGATATTACTTACAATTGTATCTGCAACATTGACTAGTACAGATATTAGCCGTCTAGTAAAACAATGGAATAGACCCTATATAGTTGAACAATTAGGTATATATTCCTATACAGTAGCAGATTTCATTAAGAATGCATTTACACCAAGAATAACTACACTAGCTGAAGAAGAAGTAGACTATGCATTAAGTGA
>CAZZCQ010000173.1:0-3516 GCA_964652285.1 uncultured Tissierella sp. | reverse complement strand
CAGCTGCAGAGAGGAATGCAAAGATAAGATATGAAAGCTATAAAAGAATGGCTAGTTACGAATAAACAATAATAACAATGGGTTATCAGGAAACTGATAACCCATTGTTATTGTAATAGAAAGAATATAGCTAATATGAAAAGTATATGATAAAATAGATAAAGAATATAAATTTAGGGGTGGTAGATTGGATAGGAGTGAGTTAGTCCAATTATTTGGAGAAATAAAATTAGGAGAAGTATTATTTGATGAACCTATGAAGAATCATACCTCTTTTAGAATAGGTGGACCAGTAGATGCAATGATAATACCACATAATGAAGAGCAGTTATTAAAGGTAGTTAAACTCTGCAGAAAGAACAATATAGATTTTTATATTATGGGGAATGGAAGCAATATACTAGTTAGAGATGGTGGTATGCGAGGAGTAGTTATAAAGATAAATGAGGGATTAAATAATATAGAAATTTCTGATACAAAAATCTATTCACAAGCTGGTGCTTTATTAACTGCTATAAGCAGAAGAGCTTTTGATTCATCCTTGACTGGGATGGAGTTTGCAAATGGAATTCCTGGAACCATAGGAGGAGGAATTACCATGAATGCAGGGGCCTATGGTGGTGAGTTAAAGGATATTATTAAAAAGGTACATGTCTTAGATAGAAATAACAATATTATTGAATATACTAATGATGAGATGAATTTTAGGTATAGGGGAAGTAGAGTAGTAGATGAGGGACTTATAGTATTAGGTGTTGAGATTGAACTAGAGCAGGGAAACCACTCAGAGATTGAAGAAACCATGAGAGATTTAACTCATAGAAGAAGCTCCAAGCAACCTTTGGAATTACCCAGTGGTGGGTCTACATTCAAAAGACCAGAGGGCTACTATGCAGGGAAACTGATTCAAGAATCTGGCCTTAGGGGATTAATACATGGAGGAGCTCAGGTTTCCGAGAAACATTGCGGTTTTGTAGTAAATATTGATAATGCAACCTGTAATGATGTGTTAAATCTAATATCTATAATCCAAAAAACAGTAAGAGATAAGTTTAATGTTGAGTTAGAACCTGAGATAAAAATAATCGGAGTGGATAAGAATGCAATTAACTGGTGATTATCATACTCATACCATATATAGTCATGGGACTGGTACTATAAGGGATAATGTGGAAGTTGCACTTAACAAGGGACTAAAAGAAATAGCAATTTGTGATCATGGACCAGGACACTATCTATATGGTGTCAAGAAAGAAAAGTTGCCTATTATGCGAGAGGAAATAGATAGGCTTAATGAAGAATTTATACCAAAGGGCATTAAGATTTTATTAGGGGTTGAAGCAAATCTAGTAGGATATGATGGTTCTATAGACATGGATGATAACTTGATTGAGTTAACTGATATATTGCTATTGGGATATCATTATGGAGTAACACCAAATTCCATAGATGATTTTTTGGGTATGTATATAAGAAATCCCATATCAAAAGTATTACCTATTGGTAGAAAAAGTCTATTAGAGTTGACTACAAAGGCTTTTATTAAAGCTATCAACAAATATCCAATTGATATTATTACACATCCAGGTTCAAAGGCCAAGTTAGACATAAAGACCTTGGCTAGAGAGGCTGGCAAAGTAGGAACCGCCCTAGAAATCAACTCAAAACATAGCCAATTATCCATAGAAAATATTATGATAGCATCAAAGGAAGATGTGGAATTTGTAGTCAATAGTGATGCTCATAAGCCTGATGATGTAGGGAATGTTGAGGAGTCATTAAGGAGAGCAAGTGTGGCTAATTTGCCAGTTGATAAGATAAGGAACATAGAAGATAGGTGGTGATATTTTGGAGTTTCTAGTTATTACAGGAATGTCTGGAGCAGGGAAGTCTCAAGCAATGAAAGTTATGGAAGATATGGGCTATTACTGTATGGATAATCTACCACCACAACTATTGCCCAAGTTTGCAGAGCTTGCTTATGAATCCAAGAAAACATTGGAAAAGGTAGCGGTAGTCGTAGATATAAGGGGTGGAGAATTTTTCAATAATCTATTTAAATCTCTTGATGATTTAGCAGATAAGGGCATAGGATATAAGATATTATTTTTAGATGCTTCAGATAATGTTCTAATCAAACGGTATAAAGAATTAAGAAGACCCCACCCTTTAACTCCTGAGGGTAGCATAATTGAGGGAATAAACCAAGAGAGGGTAATGCTGAAAGAGTTAAAGGATAGGGCTTATTATATTATTGACACATCTCATTTAACTATCGGGATGTTAAAAGAAGAGATATATAAGATATTCTTGGAAGGTGGAGAAAAGAGGAAGTTGACAATTTCTATTACTTCTTTCGGCTATAAAAATGGTATGTTGATGGATGGGGATTTGACCTTTGATGTCAGATTTTTACCTAATCCATATTATATCGTTGAATTAAAAATTCTTCCAGGAACCAATGAAGATGTGAAAAATTATGTATTTAAATGGCCACAGACAAATATATTTATATCTAAAGTAGTAGATATGTTAGAGTTTTTGATACCATATTATATTGATGAAGGAAAAACCCAATTAGTGGTTGGTATAGGGTGTACCGGGGGATATCATCGTTCCGTTGCTATTGCTAATAAAATTGGAGATATCCTTATAGCAAATGGACATAGAACGATAGTAAATCATAGAGATATTAATAGATAGATAGGTGAAGGCTTATGGATAAGCAAATAGATTACGCAAAAGTGAAGTATGATAAACCTAATGTGGTTACAATAGGAGGAGGGACAGGTTTGTCTATACTCCTAAGAGGGTTAAAGAAGTATACACCTAATATAACAGCTATCGTAACAGTCGCTGATGATGGTGGTAGTTCTGGTGTACTAAGAGAAGATTTGGGCATGTTAGCACCAGGTGATATAAGATCATGCTTGCTAGCCCTAGCAAATACTGAACCTACAATGGAGAAGTTATTACAATATAGATTCGATAATGGAAGACTAAAAAACCATAGTTTTGGTAATCTTTTTTTAGCTGCAATGGTAGGGATTACTGGGAGCTTTGAAAAAGCAGTACAAGAAGCCAGTAATGTATTAGCGATAACAGGTAAGGTTTATCCAATGACATTAGATGATGTACAGCTGTACGCTAAGCTAGAAAATGGGCAAATAATACAGGGTGAGTCACATATTCCTAAAGAGGTAATGAAGTATGGTAGTAGGATTGAAAAGATATATATGAATCCAATTCTATCAAATCCATTAGAGGAGACTATATCAGCCATCAATGCTGCAGACTTGATTGTATTAGGGCCAGGTAGTCTTTATACATCTGTAATTCCAAATCTGTTGGTTAATAATATTGTTGAGAAAATATTCAATTCCAAAGCACCCAAGGTGTATATTTCCAACATGATGACCCAACCAGGAGAAACGGATGGTTTCGGTGTTTTAGATCATGTTCAAGCAGTATTAGACCATAGTAAAGAGGATTTGTTGGATTATGTAATAGTTAATA
>CAZZCQ010000172.1:0-3531 GCA_964652285.1 uncultured Tissierella sp. | reverse complement strand
CAATTTTGGGAACATGCAGTGGTAGATGTCTTAAGCACCATAGATTTATTAGAGGATAACAAGCTATGGAAGGAAAATAGTTTATTAACGGGTTATTGCTTAGGTGGTATGATTGCTACTATTGTTTCAGCAATGGAAGATAGAGTAGCTCATACTTTGTTTATGACAACAGGGGGCAATATCCCCAAAATATTGCATCAATCTCCTGCTACTTCCTATGTCAGAGAAGTATTCAAGGATAAGAATCTTGATACTGATGGTTTAGATGACGACAAATCCCTTTATAGGATTTATGAAGAACAGTTTCCAATAGTCAACAGTATGGACCTTGATGAGTTAACAAATAGTAATGAGATTCATCCCTTATTTAAGATAGACCCTATTTCATATGCTCATTTAATAGATAAGAAAAAGGTTACTTTTGTTGATGCATTTTTTGATAGTACATTACCTATAGAATCTAGAGGAGATCTATATGATTTAATGGAAGGCGCAAATAGGAAGATTCTACCTATTTCCCATGTTAACTGGCTGCCTTTCTCTTATATATTTGCTAAGTATATGCTCCATAAGTTAAATATCAATGATAAAATATCAAAAAAAGCGCTTTTGAGAAAAGAGCGAATACAAAACCCATTAGATAAATGAAAAAGAGGTTTTTATGAATAAATTTAATGACAAATTTAAAAGATCATCTTTTATCGTGAATAAAATCTATCTTTTCTTAATATTTTTGTTTTTGACCATCACAGATTTTACATTGGGCTTTGTTTACTTTTTAATTTCTGTGTTTATTTATTTGTGGAAAACTATTACCTCCAAGGTGCCAATGGAAGTAGACTGTGAAATTGATGTAAAAACTTTTATCTATAGGGCAACAGAAGATAGAGAATTGAAACTAGATTTATATATGCCATTATATGTAGCAGAAGGAAATCATCCTTTAGTGTATTTTTGTCATGGTGGTGGATGGATATCAGGATTTAGAAATCAACCGAATAATATCTCTTGGTGTAAATACCTAGCTTGTAAAGGATTTATAGTTTCTAGTATAGATTATAGATATGGTTATAAAAATAGCATGGATGATATATTGAGCGATTATACTGAGGGATTGAAGTTTTTGAAGGATAGAAGCGAAGAATTGACTATTGATAAAGATAATATAGTTTTGATGGGCTTATCTGCAGGCGGTCATTTATCACTACTCTATGCAGCTTATAATACTTTCCAAAATCATCAGGATAAAATTGATGGAGTGAAAGCAGTTATTGGCTACTATGCTCCTTCTAACTTAGCTGACATATTTGTTTCAGATAATAAATCCTTATTTGCTAAATTTGCAGCTTCAAGTACTTTAAAAGGACTACCAACTAATGCAAGGGAGATATATGATTATTACTCTCCAATTAATTGGGTAAGCGAAAGGATGATTCCTACCCTTTTAGTACATGGCAAATTAGATAATACAGTACCTTTTAATTCTTCTGTGGAAATGGTTAAGAAATTAAAGAAAAATGGTATCCCTACTGAATTCTTCGTTCATAAACATGCTGACCATTCTTTTGATACAAAATTAAATGATTTGACTACTATAAACATACTGGAAAAAACTGTAAGATATATAAGAAAATCTCTTTCAGGTGATAATTAATGAGAATTACAGATATAATACCTCAAAAAAGGCATGATAGGGTAAATATTTATATTGACAAGAAATATGCATTTGGATTAAGTGATGAATTATGCTATAAATATAATTTGAGTGTGGACAAGATTGTAAATCAAGAATTTATCGACGATGTTATTAAGGCTGAAGAAGAAAACAAGGTAATAAATAGTGCATTAAATTTACTTTCCTATAGACAAAGATCTATTAAAGAGATATATACTAGATTAATACAAAAAGGTTATGAAGAGGAATATGTCAAAAATGCTATAGAATATTGTACTGATAGAAATTATCTCAATGATAAGTCCTATGCTGAAAACTTCATCAAGGATAAAATCAATCTAAATAACCATGGCTCTATGAGGATTCGATTTGATTTACTCTCAAAAGGTGTATCTAAGTATATTATTGATGAAGTATTGAATTTAGATTTTGATGAGGAATACTCAAGAGCATATGGGTTAGCTCAAAAGAAGATTAAAAGTTATAAAAATGAGGAAAAGAATGCTATTTATAGAAAATTAGGGGGCTTCCTCCAGAGAAAGGGTTATACCTATGAGGTGGTATCAAAAGTCCTTAGGGTGGTCCTAGAAGAATTGGAATAAGGTGATACTTTGTTTTATGTATATATGCTTAAATGTAGTGATGGTTCATTATATACTGGATATACTGTTAATATGGAGAAAAGGCTGGAAGACCATAACAAAGGTGTAGCATCTAAATATACCAGAAGTAAATTGCCTGTTGAGATTGTGTATTATGAGGAATTTTCCACAAAAAGTGAAGCTATGAAAAGAGAAGCTGCTATTAAAGGTCTGAGTAGAGATGAAAAACTTAAGATGATAAATGGAGTGATTTGATGAGTATATTTATGGAGAAAGTTACCCAAAATCCTATTATAGCTTCAATAAATAAGGTAGATAATTTAGATATTGCCTTAGATTCAAGCTGCCAGGTAATCGCTTTACTGACTGGAAACATCTTTAATCTTAAGGAAATATCATCAAGAATTCATAAAGAAAATAAAATACTTTTAATCTATATTGATAAAATTGATGGGTTTTCCAAAGATACTTGGGGATTAGAATACATAGTAAAAAACATCCCTTTGGATGGAATAATAACATCTAGAGAAAATTTAGTTAAGCTGAGTAAGGATATGGGGGTATTCACCATTAAAAGAAGCTTTATACCAGATTCTAATAGCTTGGAAGAAGTACTAAGTCTAATAAAAAATAATAGGCCTCACGCCCTGGAAATCCTACCGGGTATTATGCCAAAGGTAATTGAAAGAATAGTTGAGGATACCAAGATTCCACTTATAGCTGGTGGATTGGTATCAGATTCTAAAGATGTAGAATCAAGCCTCAAAGCGGGAGCAATTGCTATATCCACTTGTAACAAGGATATATGGTATATGAAATAACACAGGGATCCTTCCTTTCCTGTGTTATTCTTTATTATTATTAGGTTTCTTTATCTTCTTAGGCTTATTATATATTCCCAAGATCAATCCAAATAGAAGAGTCGAGAATCCTACTGCCATGCCAGTAATAAATCCCATTACGCTATTATCGTCAAAAATATCATTAGTTAAAACATTTATTTTAGTTAAACTAAATAGACCATATAGCAGCAAGACAAACCCTGGTATATATTTAACCCATCTTTGGCTTGTAAATAATCTGTGGGCTAAATATGTGATTAGAATAGCCCCTAGGAAAATTAATAGCAAAGTTTTCCCATATTCCATATAAGCAGACATCTCTTCTAGTTTCAATGAATTCAGTAGTTCTTTCATCTTATGACCTCTTTTTACTTTTGTGTATTCTATTCTAGATTTTGTGCACCTTGCTTAA
>CAZZCQ010000171.1:0-3579 GCA_964652285.1 uncultured Tissierella sp. | reverse complement strand
ATATGGGTTGATTGGAAGAAATGGTGCAGGGAAGACTACTCTATTAAAATTGATATCAGGACAATTAATTCGCAATTCAGGTCAGATAAGTTTGAACGGAGAAGAAGTATTTGAAAACGAAAGAGCTATGGGAGATATTTGTTTAGTAAGAGAATTTTCAAACTCTGTTAAAGATATGAAAGTAAAAAACATCTTAAGTGCAGCTAGAATTCTTTTTAAGAATTGGGATAGAGAATATGAAAACTTTTTGGTAAAGGAATTCAATCTAAATACAAGGAAAAAGGTCTTGAAACTATCAACTGGAAATCAGACTATAGTAGGACTTATCATAGGGCTTGCTTCCAGATCTAGAATAACTATGTTTGATGAACCAACTTTAGGATTGGATGCAGCTGTGAGATACAAATTTTATAATCTATTGCTAGAAGACTACGAAAAAAACCCTAGGACCATTATAGTGTCAACACATTTAATAGATGAGGTCTCCAATCTATTTGAAGAAGTAATAATTTTAGATAATAATAAGATAGCTTTAAAAGATGATGTTGATTCACTAGTAAAAAGAGCATATTTTTTATCTGGGCGTGAGGACAGCATAAATAGAGTAATAAAGGATAAAGAAGTAATTTATACTGAAGATTTTGGAAGTACAAAAATTGTAGGAATATACGGTGAATTGAATGAGGAAGAAATAGAAGAGATTAAGGCTAATAATATTGATATAAGCAATATTCCGCTCCAAAAGCTATTCATCTATCTTACAGATAATATTTTAAAGGAGGCAAAGTAAATGGACTCAAATAAGAGGCTATTCAGATTTATAAATGATGATTGGCTTAGGGGATTAGGGATATTTTGGCTTGTAATGGCATTGGTAAATACCGCAGCTACAATATTTACCTTCAAAGTGAGCACAAATGTAGTATTAGGACCTATGTTAAGAGATGGGGAAGCAGTTACTTTTGCTGGTTCTAATATATTTTCACTATTTATATTTTTTATTGTATATGGAATAGTCATGTATTATGAAAGCTTTTCCTTAGTAGGAGGATTTGGAGTTACAAGAAAAAAATTTTATTTAAATGTTATAGCAAATAATGTTATTATCGTCTTGATATCATCAACTATTCAACTAGTATTATTAAGGATAGATAATTATTTGATTTCGATGATGGGGTATAAACCAATGGTTGATTTTGGTGTATTTAATACTAATGATAGTAGTGCTTTAAATGTAGTTAAACTTTCATTTGTTTTCTTAATATTTGCATCTATAATGAACCTACTTGGGATACTGCAATACAAATTTGGATATAAGCTTTGGATAGGGGTAGCTATATTCACTGTATTTACTTCTTTGACTATCAACCCAATTGGTAGATTTGTGAAGGGATTTATAAGATTATTTGGAGATGGAAATTTAGCAATAGGCAGTCAAGAATTAATAGGTATTGGTTTTTTAATAATACTTATAGCATATACAGTAGGATTCTTATTGATTCGAAGAATTAATATAAAATAAACGAGTAATATTACTCGTTTTTTTATTTGGAATTCATCGAAAACAAACAAGTTTTTGAGATTATACTTAACTATAAGTATTTTCATGTTATAATAGATTAGATGATATTCGGGAGGTGTGGAGATGACTCTTACTTTTAGTAGAAGAACAAATAAAAGTTTTTTTAGAAGATTGATTGAATGGATAATTACTATAATTGCAGCTATTATTATTGCGTTATTTATTATTTCAAATATTGTAACACTTACCCAAATTAAGGAGCAGTCTATGGAACCTACTTTAAGTGAAAACGATAGGGTTATTGTAAACAGATTCAGGTATATTCTAAATGAGCCTGAAGCAGGAGATATTGTAATACTTAATAGCAATATAGAAGAAAAGGGAATCATTAAAAACATGGTAAATGAAGGTAAGGATATTGTAGATAATATTAAATATAGATTTACAGGAGAAATAGAGAAAAATAATATAGTGAAAAGAGTTATTGGAGTGGAGGGAGACATTATCAACATTAAGGATGGTAATCTATACATAAATAATACTCTTCAAGAGGAATCCTACATAAATGGCTTAACACAAGCAAAGGGTAGTACAAAATATCCATTGGAAGTAACCAAAGGGAAGGTTTTTGTATTAGGTGATAATAGAGAAAACAGCTTGGACAGTAGGAATTTCGGTTTGATTGGCATAGAAAGCATTAAGGGTAGAGTAGGTTATAGAATATTCCCATTTGGTAAATTTGGGATCATTCATTAAGAAGCAAAGGTCTACCTGATTGCTTCTTTTTTTCTTTCCTTTATCAATATATTTAGTCTTTCCTCGGCTGTCATAAGCTCATATATAGCAAGGTCTATTGCACCTTCATCAGCATTATTAAAATTTGTCCTAGCATTTTCAATCCCTTCTATAGCCAGTTCCTCTAACTTGCTCAAAGATGGTGCCTTTTCAAATTTATTTATTGTAAGAATATTGGCAAAGATAATTTTAATTTTGTATATGAATGGAAAATTCATAGCATAACCCCCACGATATTTAAGTAGTATTGATATAGTATAGTTTTCTTATCTATTTTTAATGTCTTTATTTTTAATTTATGATAGAATTTAATTAGATTAAGTTTTTATTGGAGGCTGAAGTATGTATAGTTTTGCTAATGATTATAGTGAAGGGGCACATCCGGATGTATTGGATTTAATGTTAAAATCAAATCTTGAACAAAACGAAGGATATGGTATTGACATACATAGTGATAAAGCAAAGGGATATATTAAAAAATTGATTGATAATGAAGATGTGGATATTCATTTTGTACCAGGAGGTACTCTAACAAACTTATTGGTAATTTCATCATTTTTACGTCCTCATCAAGCTGTAATCTCAGCTGATTCTGGGCATATAGTAGGACATGAGTCAGGAGCTATTGAAGCTACTGGTCATAAGGTAATTTGTGTGCCAGGGATAGAAGGGAAAATCACTCCTGAAAGTATTGCATTAGGATTAAAACAAAACTCTGAAGAATACACACCAAGACCAAAGATGGTTTATTTATCTAATTCCACTGAACTTGGAACTGTGTATAGTAAGGCTGAGCTAACTGCCATCCATAATATCTGTAGTGAAGAAAAGCTTATACTCTTCTTAGATGGTGCACGACTAGGTTCTGCCTTAACAAGTAAAGTAAACGATTTAACTCTAAGAGATATAGCTGAGCTAGTGGATGTATTCTATATAGGTGGCACAAAAAATGGAGCATTGCTTGGGGAAGCATTGCTAATAACTAGAGACGATTTAAAAGAAGATTTCAGACGATTATTGAAACAAAGAGGAGCCATGTTAGCTAAGGGGTTTGTATTGGGTATGCAATTTGAAGCATTATTTGAAGATAATCTATTCTTTGAATTGGCCTCTTATGCCAATAAAATGGCAGAACAAATCATAGATTCATTAAAAAGTCATGAATATAAGTTTCTTGCACAGCCTTGCTCAAATCAGGTGTTTCCAATACTGCCTAATGAATTAATTGAGGAACTTTCTAAGGAGTTTTCTTTTAATTTTCA
>CAZZCQ010000170.1:0-3630 GCA_964652285.1 uncultured Tissierella sp. | reverse complement strand
GTCTTTGTTTTTAATTCTACATGAACTTCTAAGCCCATGACAATTTCATATTCCTTAGCCATTATTTCCCACCTCCTTCACTTTCCAAAGCATATGCTAGCCTTATTAATTCCCCTTCTCCTAAATAAGGACCTATTAATTGGATATTATTAGGGATTGTGATTGCTGGTAGACCTGCTAGATTTGAAACTAAATCATAATCCTTCTTCACACCATATGGCATTAATACCAATCCATACTCACCAATGATTCTCCTTAGCTCATCTTTAATAAGTCCCCGAATTCTCTGAGCCCTTATATAAGACTTTTCATATTGTCCTGAACTTATTACATGATTTCCAAATAAAATAGTCTTCTTTGCTTCCTTACCAAATCCTTCGGCTCTGGTCTTTTTATATAATTCATCTATATCTTCATATTCATTAGTTCTATAGCCAAGGCTTATACCATCAAATTTAGCTGAAATAGATGCAAATTCTGCACTTGCCAATATCTTATATACTGGTAGGATATATTCTAAAGATGATAAAGCTACCTCTTGAACTATTGCCCCTAGTTTTTCTAATCGTCCAATAATACTATTTATATCATCATTAACTAAGCCAGAAGGTATAGCAACTTTAAAATCCTTGATATCAGTATTTAAGAACTCTCTATAATCCACAATCTCCTCTTTTATAGATACAGAGTCCCTTTTGTCATGTCCTTCCAATGTATTTAATACCAATGCTAAATCATCTACACAATTTGTGATAGGTACTACTTGGTCAAAGGAAGATGTAGCACTAATCACTCCATATCTAGAAATAAGCCCAAAGGTAGGTTTCATGGATACTTTATTTCTATCCATAGATGTAGAAAGTCCAAATACAGCCTTCTTTAAATCCAAGGCTTCAGCCATTGTATCAGTTGGAATTAGCGCAAATTCATTTACCTTTAATTTCCCTAGAATAATTCCATCATCATCTAACAATTTTTTGACTACTGTAGCATCAAATGGAGGTAAATACTTCTCTAATATCTTACTACCCGCAGTTGTCAATAAGCCTTTAGTGGAGATATCATCTGTTATTGCCACTGGAATTCCTGCTAATCTCCCCGTATCTAGTTTTTCTTTTCTTCTTCTATCGATTTCCTTTGCCCTACGGATTCCTTCATCTTTTAATACTATCTTAAATGTTCTGGAATCACTATCTCCTTCAATATTATCAATACAAGCCTTAGTAATTTCTTCACTAGAAACTTCATTTAACTCCATCAACTTCAAAAGTTGAGAGATATTCCTATCTAATAAACTCATCTAAATCCCTCCTTTTACCTATTCTCTAATCTTGGGTACTAATATATAATCATCTTCCCTGGAAGGAGCGTTTAATAGCACCTCTTCTACATCTAAGCTTTCTTCAATTACATCAGCCCTCACTATATTATTAATTGAATGAATATTGACGACTGGGTCAATATCTCTAGTATCTACCTCATTAATCATAGATGTAGATTTAATCAATTCTTCTAATTCTCTTTCAAACTCTTCTTTTTCTTTGCTATCCAATGATATTTGTGATAGCTCTAATAGAGCGTCCATATCTAATTTTGGAACAACAATCTTTTCTTCTCCCTTAGAAACCTTCTCTGTAAGAATATCTTGACTTAGGCTTATTCCCAATGTATCCAATTGCTCCTTAGCCACAATGCTAGGAGCTTCTGTCATAGCACAGCTCGCATCTCGCATCTTAGGGAATGCTATTACATCACGGATTGAATCAGCTTTAGCCATCAGCATTACTAATCTATCCAAGCCAAAAGCAAATCCACCATGCGGAGGTGTCCCATATGCAAATGCATCAATCATAAATCCAAAACGCTGCCTAATCTCTTCATCAGTGAATCCCAATACCTCAAACATCTTTTGTTGGATGTCACTCCTATGAATTCGTATACTTCCACTACCAAGCTCTATTCCATTTAATACAAAATCATATGACTTCGCATTCATGATTGCTAAATCCTCATCTCTCATGAATTTATCGACATCAGCTGGCATTGTAAATGGATGATGCATAGCCACATATCTATTCTCCTCTTCAGACCATTCTAACAATGGGAAGTCTGTTACTATAAGGAACTTATAATCATCCTTCTTCCGTAATCCCAGCTTATCACCTATATCCAATCTCAAGTTCCCCAAGGTTTTGTATACTATAGGTAATTCATCAGCACAGAATATAATCAAATCCCCGGGTTCTGATTTGCAGTCATGGATGATTTCAGTGATTTCTGATTCAGTCAAAAACTTATTCAACAAGGTCCGCAAATCCCCATTTGGCTCAATTGCTATCCATGCCATCCCCTTAGCACCATATGAGATTGCCTTATCTGTTAATTCATCAATTTCATTTCTAGAAAAGCTATCTCCACCTTTTATATTTAAAGCTCTTACTGCTCCACCCTTATCTGCCACACTTCTAAAGACTTTAAAATCGCATTTCTGGGCGATATGAGTCAAGTCTACTATCTTCATCCCAAATCTTAGGTCTGGCTTATCAGATCCATATTGATCCATAGCCTCTTGATAGGTCATCCTAGGAAACTTATCTTTAAAATCAATTCCCATTACCTCAACAAATATATTCTTAAACAATCCTTCAAGATAATTTAATATCCCTTCTTGACTTACAAAGGACATTTCCAAATCTAGCTGAGTGAATTCAGGTTGCCTATCTGCTCTTAAGTCTTCATCTCGGAAACATCTAGCAATTTGATAGTATCTATCCACACCTCCGACCATTAGGAGTTGTTTGAATATCTGAGGGGATTGAGGTAATGCATAGAACTTACCTTGTTCAATTCTACTTGGCACCAAATAATCTCTAGCTCCTTCAGGTGTGCTTTTAGTCAAAATTGGTGTCTCTACTTCAAGAAAGCCATTCTTATCTAAATAGTCCCTAATGGACTTTGTAGTTCTATGTCTTAGGGATAAATTATCGAATAAACTCGGTCTTCTTAAGTCCAAGTACCTATATTTCAACCTTAATTCTTCATTTACATTTGTGTAATCCTCTATTGGAAACGGCAATGTCTTAGATCTAGATAATATCTCTAATTCCTCAGCTTTAAGTTCAATAGTGCCTGTAGGGATATTAGGATTATATGTTTCCTTGTCCCTCTCTCTAATCTCTCCTCGGATTTTGACTACATATTCATTTCTCAATCCTTCTGCTGTCAGAAACATCTCTTCTCCTACATCCTTCAAGTCAAAAACAACCTGTAAAAGCCCTGTCTTATCCCTCAAGTCCAAAAATATTACTCCACCCATATCACGACTATGCTGTACCCAACCAGTAACTGTTGATTGAATCCCTATGTCATCATCCTTTAAACTTCCACAATAATGAGTTCTTAATAAACCTTCCATAATAGTTCTCCTTTCTCAGTGGGCTGACACCTACCCTTCCAGTGAAATTTCACCAAATCGAGATTTTGAAAATTTCTACTGTTGGACACAAGTAGGTCAGCCCCTATGTTCTCAGAAACACAGCAATCAAATCCTAGTCCTTCATTTACTCGCAATATCCCTCACATGAATTTGGCATTCTTTGCAGTTGACCTACATCAACTCACCATCGTTCG
>CAZZCQ010000169.1:0-3635 GCA_964652285.1 uncultured Tissierella sp. | reverse complement strand
TCCCATTCTAAGCATAACCTATCTCTATATACTTTTGCAACTATAGATGCACAAGAAATTGTATGCGAGATCTCATCACCTTTGATAATACTATCTTGAGGAAGATCCATATCTATCGTCTCTGCATCTATTAACACATATTCAGGTATTACCCTATTTCCTTTTTTATCCTCTAGATTTAAAACAGCCTTTTTCATAGCCATCCTAGTACTTTCTTTGATATTAATATTATCAATTATTTTTGAATCAATTTGTCCAATTCCAATAGCTAAAGCCTTGTCCATAATTATCTTATAAAGATATTCTCTTTTCTTTTCTGATAATTGCTTTGAATCTCTTACTCCCTCAATTATCAAACCTTCTGGCATAATAATAGCACATGCCACTACATCGCCTAACAAACATCCCCTACCGACTTCATCCACCCCAGCAATAGATTTATATCCTTGTCCATATAATTCTCTTTCCAACTCTAACATTCAATCACCTATTCATTAGGAAGTTCTAGTGTAATATTTCCAATTTTACCTTTTCTAAATTCGTCAAGAATTATATTGCTTACTTTTCTATAATCAATTTCTCCACCCTTAAGAAGACATCCTCTTTTTCTTCCTATTTCCTTCATAATTTCTAGAGGGGTTAATCCACTTATATTCATACCATATCTATTATTCAAAGCTTTTGGATATAGATTAATAATTGTTTCAACAAATTTAAATGCTAAATTTTCAATATCCAAAATTTCATCTTTAATTGCACCTGTAAATGCCAGATTTAATCCTACTATTTCCTCTTCAAACTTTGGCCATAATATACCTGGTGTATCCAATAGTTCAAGCTTACCCTTTGTTTTTATCCATTGATTAGATTTAGTTATACCAGGTTTATTACCGGTCTTTGCCCCTTTTCGTCCAGATAATGTATTAATAAGTGTTGATTTACCAACATTAGGAATCCCAATTATCATAGCTCTAGTAGGACGGTTGATTACGCCTCGGTTTCTGTATGATACGCGTTTCGCTTCTACCACCTTATCAGCCATACTGAGCAAGTCATTTATCCCTTTTCCAGCTAAAGAGTCTAGAAGCACTGTATCTATTCCCTTTGTTTTAAAATACTCTTGCCACAAGATATTAGCATTAAGATCGGCTAAATCACTTTTATTGAGTATAATTATTCTTGGTTTCTTATTAATAATAGTATCAATTATTGGATTTTGACTACTATATGGAATTCTTGCATCTATTAACTCTAAGACCAAGTCAACTATTGAAAGATTTCTTTCTATAGATTCTCTGGTCTTTTTCATATGTCCTGGATACCAATTTATATTCATATTCATAATATTCACCTATAAAACTCTTTTCCAAAAAAAGCGAAGAGGGACTTATAAGTCCCACTATATTAATAATATCTTCTCTCTTTAACTTTAGCAGATTTACCTTGTCTATCTCTTAAATAGTAAAGTTTAGCCCTTCTTACTCTACCTCTTCTAGTCACAACAAGCTTATCTATTCTTGGAGAATTCAAAGGAAATGTTCGCTCAACACCAACACCATAAGACAATCTTCTTACGGTGAATGTTTCCCCAATTCCGCCACCTTGTTTCTTAATTACTGTACCTTCAAAAACTTGAATTCTCTCACGTGTTCCTTCAATAATTCTGTAATGAACTTGAACAGTATCACCTACATTGAAATCAACTAAATCTTTTCTAATTTGTTCCTCTTCTAACATTTTTATAATGTCCACTGTTCAAACCTCCTTTCTTTAAAGATGTTCTTGCTCTTCTGCAGAGGACCATCTGTAATCTACACTCAGGTATTATAGCACAGAAAATGTTCAAATTCAACTATTTATTGTGCATTTCATCCATAATGGATTGTAGTAATTCCTTATCTTTATCACTAAATTCTAAATTATTTAGCAAATCTGGTCTTTTTATATAGGTTGATTTCAAAGATTCAAAATATCTCCATTTTTTTATTTCCTCATGGTTGCCAGATAACAATATATCTGGAACCTTGAGACCCTTAAATTCATATGGTCTAGTATATTGTGGGTATTCTAATAAACCATTATAATGAGATTCTTCCAAATATGATTCCTCTCCACTTAAAACTCCAGGTAAGAGCCTAACCACTGCATCAATTAAAACCATTGCTGGAATTTCTCCCCCGGTAAGAACATAGTCTCCAATTGAAATCTCCTCATGAATATAGTTCTCTATTACCCTATTATCAATTCCCTCATAATGACCACAAATTAAAATCAAGTGTTTTTCATTAGAAAGTCTATTTATAATATCTTGATTCAGTTTCTTTCCTTGGGGCGATAGATATATTACTCTTGAGTTCTTCTTCTTAACACTTGTAATGGCTTCAATGATGGGCTCAGGAGTCATTATCATCCCTGGTCCACCTCCATAAGGGTAGTCATCAACCTTCTTATGTTTATTTCTAGAATAATCTCTGATATTTATATAATCCATATCTAAGATTCTCTCATCTACTGCTCTGCCTATGATGCTCCAGTTTTCAAGACTCGAAACAAATTCAGGAAACAATGTCAAAACATCAATTTTCATTCTATCATACCTTCAATCGGGTCTATAAATATCATTTTCTTATCAATATCAACCTCTTTTATAAATGTTTGAACGGCTGGAATAAGATACTCTTTGTTATTGATATCATTTTTTACAATATAGACATCATTGCCAGAGTTTTGCAATATATCCTTTATATATCCAACCTTTTTCTTATTCATATCGAAAACTTCACAATCTATTAAATCTGATATAAAATATCGGTTTTCTGGAAGAACAATTTTATCTCTATCATCTATATAGATATATTGACCCTTAAACTGTAATACCTCATTGATATTATCAAATTTATAAAGTCTGATAATTGGAAAACCCTTATGATATCTAACATTCCTTATATTAACTAACATTTTAAGCTCTCCAATATATAATTCATCGAAATCAGAAAACCTTTGTGGATCATCAGTTAGAGGATAGATTTTTAACTCTCCATTTATCCCATGAGTATTGATGATTTCACCAACTATTGTATATTCCATATCTACACCTACAAATTTCATAAAATCATAGTTTTATTGAATAATTTCTACTACAACTCTTTTGTTTTCCTTGATAGCAGCAGCCTTGACTACAGTTCTTATTGCCTTAGCAATTCTACCTTGTTTACCTATCACTTTTCCCATATCGTCTGGTGCTACTTTTAGTTCAATGATAATTGATTGAGTACCTTCAATCTCATTAACACTTACTTCATCTGGATTATCAACAAGTGATTTTGCAATATACTCTACTAATTCTCCCATCATTACACCTCCGAGAACTATTCATATTCTTTATTAATCTCTTCATTAGCAATCTCTTTTTTATCTTCTTCAGCACTACTATAAACACCATTTTGCTTAAATAATCTATCAACGGTATCAGTAGGTTTAGCTCCATTATTTAACCAAATCAAAGCTTTTTCATTATCTATTCTAACTGTTTTTGGTTCAGTTAATGGATCATAGTAACCAATCTCCTCAATAAATCTACCATTCCTTGGAGAACGAGAGTCAGCTACTATTATTCTATAGAAAGGGTTTTTCTT
>CAZZCQ010000168.1:0-3642 GCA_964652285.1 uncultured Tissierella sp. | reverse complement strand
CACTGAAAATACTCCCTCTTCGCAAAATACATCACAAAACTTAGCCAACTTATTTTCTGCAATATAAGGAATCATCTCATCTATCAACTTATCAACAAATAGATCAGGATTTTCTTTGTATTCTTCTGGAATAGCGTGTGCTCCCATAAATGTAGAAACCAAATCAACTGGATGATTTTCATTCAATTTGTTTGCAACTTCTATTTGTTTAAGCTCTGTATCAAAGCTACCGATGCCATAGCCTGATTTTGCTTCCACTGTGGTCACACCATAGCTTAACATTATATTTAAGCTTTTTTCAGCCTTTTTATATAGTTCATCAAAGCTTGCTTCTGCAGTTGCTTTAGCAGTAGAATGTATACCACCACCTTCTGCTAATATCTCTAGGTAATCCTTTTTTTTCAATTTCATAGATAGTTCATGCTCTCTACTCCCTCCATGAACTAAATGAGTATGGCAATCAATTAGACCAGGGGTTACGGTCTTTCCCTTACCATTTAATATGATTGTATTCTTGTCAGTCTCTATATCATCTGGTAGGCTTCCCTGACCAACATATATAATTCTATCATTCTCTACTGCTAATACTCCCCTATTGATTAAGCCTATTTCTTTTTGCTTTAAACCTGATCTAGCTTTATCTTCACCTTTGATTGTAATCAGGTTATCTATATTCTCAATTACCAGTGTAGCTTTCATTTAATCATCCTTTCCCTAGAATCCACAAATCATATTTTTTTAATCTATTTAAATCATTATACAATTTTTTCACCGATAATTATATAATTAATGCAATATTTATGCCAATATTCAAAATATAAGAATAGCCATTTTTGAGGGCTTTCTTTAGATTGTCTATATATAAAAAAGGTAAAGTGTTTGAATATCAAACACTTTACCTTGAGCATAGCATTCTTTTGTCGTCAAAATCAAACTATTTGTTGTATTTTCACACACTTACTATCTATTGATATTCAATTTTTTCATTCTGTATATTAAACTCTGTCTTGTTATCCCTAAATTCTTTGCAGTTTTTGTAACATTCCACCTACTCTTATCTAGGCTTTTAATTATTAGTTTTCGTTCAATATCTTCTAATGTAGTATTCAATGTAGTATTGTTCCTACTAAGTTTCAAGCTTACACCATTATTTGAGTCCATAACATCCAGTATGTGGGATGGAATATTCCCTACACTTAAATATTTATCACTATCATTAGCTCTAACCATTAGATTTTCTATAAAATGTTCTAATTCCCTGATATTACCAGGCCATTCATAATCTTCCATCATATTCTTAAGCTCATCAGTTAAGCTTACTATATCTTTATTCATGGAGTGATTAAATTTAGAGATATAGTAATCTATAAACTCAAATAAATCATTATCCCTATCCTTTAAAGGAGGTATATATAAATTGAAACCTGATATTCTATAAAATAAATCCTGTCTAAGTCTACCTTTTTCAATCAATTCTTGTGGATCTTCATTCATGGCACTTATAATTCTACACTTCACTGGATAATTCTCTTTACCTCCAACTCTCCTAACGGATTTCTCTTGAAGTACCCTTAACAGTTTAGCCTGCATATTTATTGGCATTGAGTTTAATTCATCCAAAAATATAGTTCCTCCCCCAGCCTCTTCAAAAATGCCAGATGAATCCACAGCACCAGTATATGCTCCTTTTAAAGAGCCAAATAATATACTCTCCAATAAATTTTCAGGAATAGCAGAGCAGTTTATCCCAATAAAGGGTTCCATACATCTCTTCCCAAAATTATGGATACTCTGAGCAAATACTTCTTTTCCTGTCCCAGTGTCGCCTACTATCAAAATGCTATTATCCAACCAAGACATTGCTTCAGCTTCTTTAATCAGAATATTCATAGCCTCACTAGATCCTATAATATCTGAAAAATTAAATCTTGTACCATTTTTATATAGCTTAGAATCATTATCTGATTTATCACTATATTGTCTTTTTAGCTCAATAGATTCTGTCAATAAACTCTGTAATTTGCTTTCATCCTTGCTGATTGAGTAAACTCCTATTACATCTCCATCAACCATTATTGGTTGTGTGCTATATGATTTATATATTGGTTTGCCATTATTGTAAGCATGAGCTTTATACTTATTAATGATGGGTTCTCCACTATAGAGTACTTGCATATGTTCTGACTTATTTATATCATTATATCCATATGCATCCCATATACTTTTCCCAATCATATCCTTAGCATCATATTTCTCTAGTTCCTCCATAGCATGGTTATAAATCACAACTGTCCCATCCTTATCAGACAACAATACACCATCATAAAGGTTTTCAATTATCTCTTCCAAGCATTTAGCCTTTAGAGCGGGTTCATTGTAATCACCTGCTAAGTCAAAAATTAAAATTACTATTTCCTCTTCATTCAAGAATATCCTAGATAGATTGTATTTATCTTCAGCTATAGTGATCCTTAGCTTTTTATTAGATAAAATTTCTTTTAAATCAGTATTTAAAATGACTTCGACCTTATTAACTTCTATAGGTTTTAATAATGAAATCATTTTATTACTAATCCATAAGATCTCTCCAAGTTTATTAATTAACATAGAATAAGGTTTGAAATGAGATATAATCTCTCCAGTTAATTTAGTATCCATACATAGCACCTCTACTTAGCTTGAATGTTATCATCTCTTAGTACATTAAAATCTTTTGATGAAGCGTACATTTTCTTAGTATTATATCACATTATTTAGGGGGGATAATTTTTTTATAAGAAATATGACTATTTCTGTAACTATTTTGTCACCCTAAATATTTAGCTAATATATATAATAATCTATAAGGAGTGTGAATTATGAAGACTAAAGCTATAATATTTCTAGTCCTAACACTTATCACTAGTCTTACAATCACCGCATGTGATGAGATGCGTGGTCTTCCAGTTATCGTAGATTTAGAAAATAGCATTAAGGAAATTATCGATTCAAAAGGCAACAACTATAATTTCCTCAATGATGAACTATATATGGATAAAATGCGTGAATTGGTGAATCTATTTGTTAAAAATGATTTTATCAAGGAAGAGCATTATGTAATTGGTAATTTAAATGGTGACAGTATCCCTGAATTAGTTGTCTTTCGAGAAAGGAATCCTAAGAATGTGGATGACCAGGGAACACTAGAACTATATGCTTATGAGGCAGGCAAATATAACTTAGTAAACAGAATCCCAATGAATTATGATAATACGAACTATCAATTAGTAATTGGAGAAATTGGACATGAGCAGAGTGGTATTCTTTTGAATAATCAAGTAGGGTCACAGTCAGGAATTACCTATGGGTTTATTCTGGATGAAGGAAAATTAGTGAGTGTTTTGAATGAAAAGAAAGTAAATTTGGTAAGCATCAATACTGATAATGAGATTAAGGATATTGATGATGATGGAATTTTAGAATTCAGCATAAATACAATAAATCCAGAGTCAACTGATCAAACCATCAACAGTCCTGATAAGATAAGATACTGGTATAGATGGGATGGTTCAGATGGTGCTGAACTTGTAAAGTATGAGGATTTACGCTCTGGGGGCATTGAAGAAAATAATTATGATGATAGTATACTAAAAGAAGCTAAAA
>CAZZCQ010000167.1:0-3648 GCA_964652285.1 uncultured Tissierella sp. | reverse complement strand
CTTTGTAACAGATGCTTCAGTAGTGAGTAGTGGTGACCATCAAAGGTATTATATTGTTGAAGGAGAGGTCCTACACCATATCATCAGTCCTGAAACATTTATGCCACCAGATTATTATAGGCAGGTTACAGTGGTGACTCCTGACTCAGGAATGGCTGATTATTATTCAACTGCTGTTTTTTTACTTCCCTTTGAAGAGAGTAAAGAGTTAGTTGAATCAATTAATAATCTTGAAGCTTTGTGGGTATTTGCAGATGGGACTGTGGAAGTAACAGAAGGAATGAAGGCTATAATGAAGAGTTTTGGAGCAACGAGTGAAATTAAGAAGTAGGAAAATTAAAGGAGGCTTATTATGAGTAAGACTTTGGGAATCATCGGAGGAATGGGACCATTAGCAACTGTAAAGTTATTTGAGATGATTGTATTGATGACAAAGGCGAATTCAGACCAAGAGCATATTCATATTCTAATCGACAATAATACTTTAATACCTGATAGAACTAACTATATACTTAATAAGGTTGGTGAAGATCCAAGACTACAATTGATTGAATCTGCTCAAAAACTCGAAAAAATGGGAGCTGATTATCTAGTGATGCCATGCAATACAGCTCATAATTTTTATGAGGTAATAATAGATAAAATTGAGATTCCATTTATTAACATGATAGAAGAGACTGCTAAATATGTTAAAGCTAATCATAATGAAATAAATAAAATTGGCCTTTTAGCAACAGAAGGAACGATTAAAGCAAGGGTTTATGATGATGTATTTAATAAATATGGAATTGAGGTAATGAAACCTTCTAATGAAAATCAGAAATATGTTACAGAATTGATTTATAATATCAAGGAAGACATAGCACAGGAGAGCTTAGATGGATTTTATATGGCAATGGATGATTTAAGAAGTCAAGGAGTAGATATATTTGTAGCTGGATGTACTGAAATCTCTGTTGCCATAGATTTATATAATTTAGAGGGGAATATTATAGATGCTTTGAGAGTCTTAGCTATAAGTGCTATTAAATATGCAGGCAAAGAGCCAAAGATAGAGTAAAAGGTATAAAGAAGAATAAAATATACCATGGGGGTTTTCGTATGAAGAGAATTATTTCTTCACTATTGATTATAGGTGGTATTCTATTTATATCTATGCCTTTTATAAAAAATCAGTTGATTAAAGAAAATGTGGATAAGAATATGAAATTAGTTGAAGAAATCTCTTATGAAGAGATAGAAATAAATGAGTCAAGAGAGGCTATCTTTGACTATTCAAGTGTAAGGGATGTAAGTTTTACCACAATTTTAAATAATAGAAGCAAGGTAGATTATGACTATTTAGTTGGCTATATTACAATTGATCAACTGAATATAGATTTGCCTATATTAAAAGGTGTGACTGATGCTAATCTATTGGTAGGAGCTTCTACTATGAAAGAGGACCAATTGATGGGCAAGGGAAACTATACCTTGGCGGGTCATTATATAAGTGATAAAAAGACACTTTTTGGGCCTTTATTAGATATAGAAATAGGGACTATTGTCAAGATTAGTAACAAAAGCACCGTATATGAGTATGAGATATTTGATACTAGAATCGTACCTGATACTGCAATGTATATGTTGGAAGATAGTAGAGCTGATAAAAGGAGAAAACCTATCATATCTCTGATGACCTGTTATTATACTTCTAGAAATGGGCAAAGATTTTTTGCACTGGGAGAATTAGTAGATGAATATCCTCATGAATCATTGATGATAGAATTGGAATAAGCGTGAATTCTTGTTAAAGAAAGGGGAGTAGTGATGAGGAGATATACCAGTGAGGAGCTGACGGAAGCCTCTATAGAATTGCTTAAGAAGAGGGGAGTAACTATAGAAGATATTGGTGAATTGGTAATGATATTGCAGAATGGTTATTATGACGATTTAACCTTAGACTATTGCATCGAAAATATAAGGGCTGTACTCAAAAAGAGAGAGATAACCCATGCAATTTTAACAGGAATTGCCTTGGATGAAATGGCTGAGAAAAACTTGCTGGATGAACCACTACAGAGCATCATAGCTTCTGATGAAGGGCTGTATGGAATCGATGAAATACTTCCACTTTCTATAGTAAATGTCTATGGTTCTATAGGGCTAACAAATTTTGGTTATTTAGATAAGGAAAAGCTTGGGATAATTAGGGAACTAGATACTGAAAAAGGCAAACAAATCAATACTTTTCTAGATGATTTAGTAGCTGCTATAGCAGCTGCTGCAGCAAGTAGGATTGCTCATTCTGAAAGAGATAAAAACTGACATGCTTCTCGTCATCCTAAACCTAGTGAAGGATCTTAAATGTATTGAAATAACAAGATTCTTGTCGCAACCTTAATGCGCTCCGCAGGAAATACAATAGGGAGTGCCCAGGGTACAAGCTTCTCAGAATGACAAGCAAATCATAAAACAAACTAGGGTCGAACCCTAGTTTGTTTTTTAAATATGAACTCTAATAATTCAATGCAAACCTTTGAAGTCTTGTCATCAATATCTAGTAAGGGATTATATTCTACAAAATCCATTGATGTTATAAATCTACAGGATAATATTCTATCTAGTATTAATTTGGCTTGCATAAGATCTATGCCATAATTCTCTGGTACACCTGTTCCTGGAACTATTTCAGGGTCCATAACATCGATATCGAAGCTAAGATGTACTCCATCTACATTGGAGGATTTAATACAATTAATAGTATAATCTAGTATATTTTCCAGTCCTTGGGAGTTTATTTTATCCATTGTAAATAGATTTATATTTAATTGTTTGGCTAATTCTATTTCACCTGGATCCATACTTCTTGCACCTATAATATAAACATTCTGAGGTTTTACCTTAATTCCCTTATAATAGAGATTGGTAAAGCTTGGATGCCCTACATTCATTGAAGCTGATAAAGGCATTCCATGTACATTCCCAGAAGGTGAGCTCTCTATACTATTCATATCAGTATGAGCATCAACCCAGATTACCGCCATCTCATTAAAATACCTGCTAGCTCCAGCAATACTTCCCATGGCTAATGCATGATCTCCTCCTAAAACAAATGGAAAGGAATTCGATTCTAAAGATGAGTAAACACAATGAGCTAAATTTGTGTTGATTTCTACTATAGGTTCAAGATATTTAGCAGTTTCATGCCACTTGTACTTACAATCATTCGAAATGTTTGGTATATAAATATTTCCCATATCATAAACATTTATATTATTTTTTTTGATTATATCAACAATCCCCAACTCTCTAAGTTTATCTGGTCCAAATTGGACTCCATCTCTATCACACCCATATTTGATAGGTACTCCAATTAAGTTAATGTCCAAGTATTCCACTTCCTTTGTAAAATTAAAATAACAAATACTATTCTATCATATATCTTTAAATTTGCTAGTTTGTATTTTTTAAATTATAATATGTGGTATAAGAATTAAATAATGATTATGAGGTGTTTAGATGGGAGAATTCTACTATGGAGTAAAAAGTGGTAGGAATCCTGGTATATATAATACTTGGACTGAATGTGAGAATGAAATAAAGGGCTATAAAGGTGCTGAATATAAAAAGTTCAAAACATTTGAAGAGGCAAGGGATTTTGTTGAA
>CAZZCQ010000166.1:0-3649 GCA_964652285.1 uncultured Tissierella sp. | reverse complement strand
ATTATCCCAAATACCTCTCCTTTTTTTACTTCAAATGATACATCATCAATAGCTCTAAAAAATCCATTTTCAGTTTTGAAATCCTTTACCAAATTTTCTACTCTTATCATATCTTTTCTCCTTACAAAAAAATAGAAGCTTCCGTCCACTAAAGGACGAAAGCTTTGCTCACGTGTTACCACCTTAATTTATCTTTTTATCACTAAAAAGACCTCACGAAGTACCAACATACTCCTAACGCTATAACAGGCGTCCCTGTCGCAGCCTAAACTCACATCTCGGTGCGAAAGACTCCAAGGCCATATTCCATAGTTCTTTTCCCATTTCTTTCACCAAATGAAATGTCTCTGTACGAATAGTTTACTATGTACTCTCCTCTTCTAAGTCAGATATTGAAGATATTATTTCGAATTAATAATTTAAAACTAATTATATGGGACAATTGAATCATTGTCAAGTATTTTTTATAAAATTCTTTTTTCCCTGTTGTTTAATTAGTTTTCTAAATCTATTCATACAATAAGGGGATAGTAGTATATGCTATCCCCTTATTATAGCCATCCCTTAATAAAAAGGACGAAGGACTTTTTAGTGCGATAATACAATATCTTTTTAAAACCTTTATATGCATACTTATTCCATTATTTTCGCTAAGAAATACCTGTCTTTTTCTAGTCCTTGATTCAATAATAAATCATTGACTTCAGATAAGTTCATATTGTTGGTGATTATAGCAATATCATCACCGTCACTAAGTACTTCTTTGGATATCTCCTTAACCTTATTAGCAATAGCCATATCTGGCTCAGAAATCCTTAGATAATATTGCCCTTCAATCTGAGAGTTTAAATTACTAAGTGCCCCTTCTCCTAATGGATTGCCCTTTCTGTAGGTATTTAGTGCTATATCTAATACATCGCTTAATACAGCATTTGCAGTAGGAAGTTTTCCTGCACCTGAACCATAGAATTTTAATTCTCCAACATTATCTCCTTTAAATGCTACTGAATTAAAAGCCATATTTACATTAGCGAAATAGTTACTATTCTTTACAAGGGTAGGTTGAACTATTGCTGTATAGCCATTATCTTGTTTTTTTGCTTCTGCTATTAATTTAACTGTTGAGTCCATATTCTTTATATTTTCTATATCGATAGCAGCTATACTACTTATACCATATAGCATTATATCTTCTTCAAAAACACTAGCTTGCAATCCTAAGCTAGCCAGGATTCTAAGTTTTCTCATAGTATCGTAACCTTCAACATCTGCAGTAGGGTCTGCTTCTGCATAGCCTAAATCTTGTGCAATCTTAAGAACCTCTCCATAATCCTTGTTCTCATTGAACATTCTAGTAAGTATATAATTGCAGGTCCCATTGAGTATCCCTTGTACTTCGTCTATATCATTAAGCTCAATTTGTTCTCTTAATGGTTTAAGTACCGGTATTCCTCCGCCTACACTAGCCTCATATAAAAATGCTAGTTCCTTTTGATCTGCTAAAGAAGAAATTTCTTCAAAATATTGAGACACTACAGCCTTATTTGCTGTAACTATATGCTTCCCTGCATTCAATCCTTCTGTAATATATCTATAGGAGGATTCTACATCTCCCGTAACTTCAACTATTACATTTATTTCTTTATCATTCAAGATATCATTAAAATCAGGTACGAGCATGATATCTTGTAAATCTATATCTCTTGTTTTGTTGATATTCTTAACTAATACCTTATTAACTCTTATGCCCGTCCCTGTGGTCTCCTTAATTATTGCACCTCTTTGTTGTATAATCTCTACTATTCCTGATCCAACTGTTCCTAAACCTAATAATCCAATGTTTATCATCGCTTCATCCCCTTAAATCATTAAATTGAATTTTGTATTATCTTCCATTATCTATGATGTCCTTAGAAAAAGCAAGTAATAATTGAAATTTTAGAGAATTATCTTATAATATGTAAAGGGATATACCATTTCCATGGTATATCCCTTATTAATGATTATCAATGCTTTATTAAATTCTTGTTTAGATTACTCTACTACCATTTCCTTAAGGTCATCTGCAATTATTAATTGAGCTTCTGTAGCTTCTTGTACTTGCTCAACTGTAAATTCAGGATTGATTTCCTTCAATAGCAAACCTTTATCTGTAACTTCCATAACACCCATTTCTGTAATAATCATATCAACTACTTTAGGTGCAGTTAAAGGAAGGTTACATCTCTTAAGGATTTTATGTCTACCTTTTTGAGTATGCTCCATTGCTACAACTACTTTTTTAGCTCCTACAACCAAATCCATAGCGCCGCCCATTCCAGGTACCATTTTGCCAGGAATCATATAGTTTGCAAGGTTTCCTTCTTGGTCTACTTGTAGAGCGCCAAGTACAGTTCCATCTACGTGACCTCCACGGATGATTCCAAAGGATGTAGCTGAATCAAAGAATGCTCCTCCTGGTAGAATGGTTACTGGCATTCCACCTGCATTTGTAATACTCATGTCCTCTTTTCCTTCTTCAGGGGATGGTCCTAAATAAACAAATCCATTCTCTGATTGAAATATTACATTAATACCTTCAGGGACATAATTGGCAACTTTAGTAGGTAAACCTATACCTAAGTTTACTATAAAACCATCTTGCAATTCCTGTGCAACTCTTTTTGCTATAAATTCTTGTGTTTGCTTCTTATCCATTATTTGTCACCCCCGTCAACTATATAGTCCACAAATATTCCAGGAGTATGAACGATATTTGGATCAAGTTTTTCGACGATTTCTCCTGCTTCAACGATTACTAGATCAGCTGCTGTAGCCATCATTGGGTTAAAGTTTCTGTCCGCACCTTTAAAAAGAAGATTTCCAAATTTATCTACCTTATCTGCATAGATTAGAGCTACATCTGCCCATAACGGTAATTCTACAAGATACTCTTTTCCATCAATTTCTAACTTTTGCTTTCCTTCTTCAACTTTAGTTCCAATCCCTACTGGTGTTAATACTCCACCAAGTCCTGCGCCACCTGCTCTTATCACCTCTGCTAGTGTGCCTTGTGGAACTAATTCTACATCTAATTCACCTGCATTCATTTGGTTTCCTGTTTCCCTGTTGGTCCCAATGTGAGAAACTATTGCCTTCTTTAATTGCTTGTTAACAACTAATTTCCCTACACCAATATCAACAAATGCTGTGTCATTACAAATTAATGTTAAATCCTTGACTCCTTTTTCTGCTAATCCATCAACTATTTTAAGTGGATTCCCATATCCTAAAAATCCACCAACCATTATAGTCATGCCATCTTCAATATGACCAATGGCTTCTTCCACTGAAATTACCCTTTTCATGTATACACCTCCAAAGTTATAAAACATTAATCAGATTTATATTAAATCTTCAATAAAGTTTTCAATTTATTAGAAGACTTGACTAATTATAATTATCAAATATTAATCTCTCTTAACGATAACTGCTATTCCTTGGCCTCCACCTATACATAGAGTAGCAAGACCTTTTTTAGCATCTCTCTTACCCATTTCATATAATAATGTTACAAGGATTCTTGCTCCAGAAGCGCCTATTGGGTGACCTAGAGCTATTGCTCCACCATTAACATTTGTCTTTTCAGTATCCAATCCTAAGTCTTTAA
>CAZZCQ010000165.1:0-3662 GCA_964652285.1 uncultured Tissierella sp. | reverse complement strand
TAAAGAGGATATATTACCAACTGTGGATGAAAGAGTGGATATGGCTATTAGACAACTTAAAATGGCATGTGAGCATAAAGGAGATACAGTAGGCGTTAAAGAAATGAGAAAACACATATCTTGGTATCTAAAGGGTTTGAAGAATTCAAACGAAATAAGAAATCAAATAAATAAGATTATAGATAAGGATGAGGTTATTAGATTGCTATTAGAATACAAAGAAAAAATTAATAATTAAGCACATATGAAATATCTCCATATCATATAATGTAAAAGATTATAAGAATAAGTTATGGAGGTGATAGTATAGGTTTCTTATATATAATCAGTCCTAATAAGTTTAGAGATTATATGTCAAAAGGTATGAAGAAATATTTATTTAAACTAAGGGTGCCTCAATATAGGGGGAGAAAGCTACATGACATTATTATGGAGGAGAAAGTAGAAGGATATATATATGGAATAAATCTAAAGCCTCTTGATATATGTAGTAAAGACAAAGTTGAAGAATATATTTCAATGATTAATGATGTAGTAGAGGAAGAATATACATCAATATTTATTGAGGAAGAACTATCTTTAGAAACAATAAGATTAATAGAAGATAGTTTATCTATTAGCAAATCAGAATATAAGGACCTACTAATATATAATATTCCTTACATAATTGATGAATTCAAGTTAAAAATAAAAGGAGACTTTTATAAGGAAGAGATCTTAATTCTTTCAGATAAAAAAGAAATAGTTTTGAAAATTACTGATGCTTTGTCTGAGAAATTCTCTTTTATATCAGTTTTAGGGCTAAATGATAATGATAGGGAGAATGTGTATGAAGTAGTATTTGAGAATACAGGAATATCAATTTATTATCCACAAGGGAATAATATATCTCTTAGAAGATATGGATTGATAATAAATATTTTAGATGAGTTTACTAAAAATTATAAAGACATTAGAAACAATGCGATTATACTAGATTTTAGTGACACAAAAGTATTAAAAGGGTTCAATAGGTATGTCATAGAAGGTATTGGTTTTGATATTAGTGATGTAAACCTAGTAGATAATCCATGGATAAGCAATGAAGTCAGTGATAGTGTGTATTCATGCATGTTTAAAGGGGAAAGAAGGATATTTAGTAAGGTTTTAAATAATGATGAATTAATCACAATAGAAGATTTCTTAGACCAAGGTAGTATTAGGATCAAAGGACGGTTTTAAACTCTTGACAATAATGATTACCTTGTTTATAATAATCTGCATACAATGGGCAATTCATAAGGGAATATAGTTATTTGTTTAATTGCTTTTATATATTATAGAAATTATTATTAATAGTTAGTATGAAAGGGAGAGAGATTTAATGGCAGAAAGACATGTTTTTTTAACTGAAGAAGGTTTGGTAAGAATAGAGGATGAATTGGATGAATTAAAATCAGTTAAAAGAAAAGAAATTGCTGATAGGATTAAACAATCATTGAGCTTTGGTGATATCAGTGAGAATTCAGAATATGATCAAGCGAAGAATGAGCAGGGACAACTAGAAGAGAGAATAGCTAAGCTTGAAAATATGCTAAGAAATGCGAAGATTATTGACGAGGATGAAATAACAACTGACAAGGTGAGCATAGGTTCAAAAGTAGTAGTTAAGGATTTAGAATTTGATGAAGAGATGGAATACGCTATAGTTGGGTCAGCAGAGGCAGACCCTTATAAAGGACGAATCTCAAATGAATCACCTTTGGGTAGTTCTTTAATTGGATGTGAGATAGGGGAGATTGTTGAGGTAAGTGTACCAGATGGTGTTATTCATTATAAGATATTGAATATATCAAGGTAAGGGCTTTTACTAAGGAGGAAATATAATGTCCGAAACAGAAAATTTGAATGAGATGCTATTGATTAGAAGGGACAAATTAGATGAGTTAAAGGATATGGGTAAGAATCCTTTCTTGATTGAGAAATTTAATCAGACACATCATAGCATAGAGGTTAAAGAGTGTTTTAAAGAATTGGATGGTAAAGAGGTAGCAGTAGCAGGAAGGATAATGTCAAGAAGAGGACATGGAAAGGTAAGTTTTATAGACTTACAGGATAGTGAAGGTAAAATTCAGTTATTCGTTAAATTTGATATGATAGGAGAAGAAAGCTATAAGGAGCTATCTTTATATGATATTGGAGATATTATAGGAGTTAAGGGAGAGGTATTTAAGACTAGAGCTGGAGAAATATCAGTTAGAGCTAAGGATATAATCTTATTGAGCAAATCCTTACAGATACTACCTGAAAAGTTTCATGGGCTTAAAGACCAAGATTTAAGATATAGACAAAGATATGTAGATTTAATAGTTAACCCAGAAGTTAAGGAAACTTTCATACTAAGGAGTAAGATAATCAAGACCATTAGAGAATATCTTGACGAGAGAGACTTTTTGGAAGTAGAAACGCCTATTCTTAATACCATAGCAGGTGGAGCAAATGCCAAACCATTTATCACCCATCATAATACCTTAGATTTAGATATGTATCTAAGAATAGCAAACGAACTATATTTAAAAAGGCTTGTAGTTGGTGGTTTTGAGAGAGTATATGAAATGGGTAGGATGTTTAGAAATGAGGGCATGAGCCCTAAACATAATCCTGAGTATACTATGATAGAGCTTTATCAAGCCTATGCAGACTATGAAGATATAATGGAGTTGACAGAAAATCTGATTTCTTATGTGGCTGAAAAGGTTTTAGGAACACTTAAGATAAATTATCAAGGTCATGAGATAGACCTTACAACACCTTGGAGAAGGTTGGATATGGCTGATGCAATAAAGGAATATGTTGGTGTTGATTTTTCTATAATTAATACAGATGAAGAAGCCATTGAGGCTGCTAAGACAAAAGGTATAGAGATAAAAGAAGGGATGACTAGAGGTCATGTAATTAACGAATTTTTCGAAGAGTTCTGCGAAGTACATCTTACACAACCTACATTTATTACGGGGCATCCAGTCGAAGTGTCGCCATTAGCTAAAAGAAATCCAAAAGACCCTAGAAAGACAAATAGGTTTGAAGCATTTATCAATACTTGGGAAATAGCAAATGCATTCTCAGAATTAAATGACCCAATTGATCAAAGAGAAAGATTTGAAGACCAAGTAAAACAAAAAAGTCTTGGTGATGATGAAGCACACCCAATGGATGATGATTTCATCAATGCTATAGAAGTAGGGCTCCCACCTACCGGTGGATTAGGTATAGGTATAGATAGATTGGTAATGATATTGACAGACCAAGCAAGTATAAGGGATGTATTGTTGTTCCCAACAATGAAACCTTTAGAGGAATAAGATAATTTAGAGAAATATTTTCATATAAACAATAAAAGGATGATAGAAAAAAATATCATCCTTTTACTGTTTATTTATTGAAGATATGTTGACACTTATATGAATTTATGATAATATATTTATCCGGTCAGAAGTTGGTTGAATTATTATAAGAAATTCTTTAGAAATAAAGTAAAAATCTATTGACTTATGATTCTGAAGAGTGTATCATATTAAAAGTTGGCTTTAATAGATTTAAAAAGTCAACAAAATACAAAAAATAGTAGTTGACAGAAGTTAATAGATTTGTTATACTATAAAAGTTGTCGAAAATAGGACAAC
>CAZZCQ010000164.1:0-3680 GCA_964652285.1 uncultured Tissierella sp. | reverse complement strand
TCTACATATTCCAAATATAGGTATATTCATTACATAGGCTCTTTTAATAATATTCAGCTCCATATTGTCTCTTTCAAAACAGATGCTATCCACTTCTTTAATAGGCTCTTCACCATACAATAAGGGAGCTGCATCTTCTCCTCCAGTAAGAACAAGGCCTTGAATAACCTTTAAATAGCTATCAATAGCATCTATATCTCTAACTATGGGAAGAATAATAGGTATGCCACCTGCCCTCTTTACTGCATCAATATAGGTATAATTAATCTTGTTTAATCTTTTTTTTGGTAAATAATCAAATTGACATGTAAGCCCAATTAAAGGTTTCATATATTTCCTCCATTACAGATTTTTCCTAAACCATATTGCTGTGTCAGACATCATATTAGTTGAAACAAAATGTCCTAAATCATTATATTCTATTAATTGAATTTGAGATTTATCACTATACAAAGGTTTTATCTCCCTATAAAATACCCTTTGACTTTCTATATTGACAACTCTGTCATCTGAACCATGTAATAATAAAACGGGTCTGTTTATTATTAGATCCATGTTATTCATTGGGTCTATAGAATCCAGCTTTTCCTCTTCTTTGTCAAACCTATTATCATCTATACTCATACCCTTTTTAACAATTTGGTTAAAATGTCTCCAATTAAATGAACCATTCAGTATTACAGCAGTTTTGATAAATTCATTATATGTAAATACACCAGCAGCGCTAAATCCTCCCATGGAATGACCAATTACCCCTATTCTATCAGGATCAGAGTCACAGTGTAAGACACAATAATCTATTACTTTCTTAGCTTCTTCAATATTATTTAATACTGTCGGCCAGAAATATTTGACTGAATTTTCAGCGTCATAATTTTCAAGTCTATTCCTTTCACCATGATTGATTGCATCTGGTATCAAAACTTGATATCCTAAGTTTGCTAGAATAAATGCTCTTAATCGTTGGGATTCCTTATCTGAGCTCCACCCATGATACATGATTATTGTTGGAACCTTTCCTTTGTTGTCTTTAAGTTTCATTCTAATTAAAGAAATATCATCAATATAGCCTCTTTCCTCTATTAAATGCTCTGTATATAAATAGTCTCTCATCATATCACCTCTTTAAATATTTTCTATTTGCCAATCAATGGCTTTCTTCTCTAAACTCTCTAATATTTGATTTGCTTTTGAGAAGGGTCTTGAACCAAAAAATCCTCTATTTGCTGATAAAGGACTTGGGTGCACTGATTTTATTATATAATGCCTACTATTTGTTATCAGTCTTATCTTTGATTTAGCATTATTGCCCCAGAGAATAAATATCACTGCTTCCTCCCTCTCATTTAACATCTTTATTACATAATCAGTGAAGATTTCCCATCCAATTTTACTATGGGAATTAGCATCACTTGCTCTAACAGTCAATGATGTATTTAGAAGGAGAACTCCCTGATCAGCCCATTTCTTTAAATACCCATTATTTGGTATATAACATCCTAAATCAGTTTTTAATTCCTTATATATATTGAGTAGGGATGGGGGTATTCTCACACCCGGATTGACGGAAAATGCAAGTCCATGTGCTTGATTTGGTCCATGATAGGGATCTTGGCCAAGTATGACAACCTTAGTATCCCTATAGCTAGTATAATGTAGAGCATTAAAGATGCTAAACATATCTGGATATATGATTTTGGTCTTATATTCATTAATCAAAAATCCTCTCAGCTTCTGATAGTACTCCTTTTCCATTTCCGTTCTCAAAAGTACTTCCCAATCATTTTCAAATATCTTTTTCATCTCCTATCTCCCCTCTTCTCTTATATCTCTCTTCTCCAGCTTTTTGGTGCAATTAAAGCAATTATTGTAAATAACTCAAGTCTACCTAGTAGCATCAATACAGAAAATAATATCTTAGTAATCTGATGATATTCACCAAAAGTTCTAGTTGGTCCTACAAATCCTAATCCCGGTCCTACATTACTTAGTGTTGCAAGCACTGAACTAACAGCACTTACTAAATCTACCCCTTCCAATGAAACTAATAATGTTGAGATTATAAAAACAAGCATATATAATGCCATAAAGCTACATATACTGACTACCGTCTCATCTGGAATTGATTTACCATTATCCTTTAATGGAATGATTGCTCTTGGGTGAAATATCTTGGTTGTTTCTCTCTTTATCAACTTTAGCATAACCAATATCCTTACCACCTTTGTACCCCCAGCAGTAGAACCAGCACTACCACCTATAAACATCAATAATAACAATATCCCCTTACTAAAGCTAGCCCATAAATTGAAATCCACAGTAGAATATCCAGTTGTTGTCATTATAGAACTAACTTGGAAGAATGAATCCCGTAAGGCCAATCCTATATTGGTATAGGATGTAAAAATAAGATTTATAGCAATAACAATTGTTGCAACCAATACTATTCCTAAATAGAGTCTAAACTCTCCATCATAAAACACTTCTTTAAATCTTCTCTTAAATAAACTATAATACAATGAAAAATTAACACCAGATAATACCATAAATATACCAATCACTAAATGAATATATGTGCTATCATAATATGCTACACTATTATTCTTGTTGGAAAAACCACCTGTGCCTACTGATCCAAAGGTATATATTAATGATTCAAATAAGTTCATTCCACCTATTAATAAAAGAATGACCTGAAAAGCAGTTATAATTACATATGTTTTATATAATATCTTGGCTGTATCCTTTATCCTTGGCGCGATTTTACCAGCAACGGGACCAGGACTTTCTGCCTTATATATTTGAAATCCACCAATTCCCAAAGCTGGTAATAATGCGATTGTAAATACTAATATACCCATACCACCTATCCAATGTGTAAATGACCTCCAGAATATAATGCCTTGGGGTAATGCTTCTACATTTGCAATTACAGTTGCTCCAGTTGTAGTAAATCCTGATACTATCTCAAAAAAAGCATCAATATAAGTTGGTGTACTTCTTGATAAGTGTAAAGGAATGGCTCCAATAATGGAAGCCATAATCCATCCAAAACTTACAATTGCTAATCCATCCCTTGCACCAATTTGATTTTTGTAACTTTTTTTTCTTGATAATATAAATCCTACACACAAGGCTATAACTATTGCAATTATAAATGGTATTGTATCAACTCCATTTGTATATATTGATATTATTAAAGAAGGAAACATTAAAGCTGCTTCAATTATTAGAAGAATTCCTAGAACCCTTATCACGATTCCATAGTTCATTTAGTATTCCTCCTTTTTTTGGCACAAAGAATTTCTTTAATGTAAGAGTATCTTCTGTTAAACAAAATACAACTATCCTATCATCAATTTTTATAATTGAGTTTCCTTTAGGTATAGTTACCTTCCCATCTCTAACTATGGCACCAATAATTATTCCCTTAGGTAAACTTAAATCTGATAGAGGCTTATTAATAAAAGGGGAATCTTTCCCAACTATTAATTCAGTAACTTCACCATCACCACCAATTAACAAAGAAACTGATATAACCTTTCCACCTCTTATATATTTTAAAATATTACTAGCAGTTATATATATAGGATTCAATGCTGCATCAATTCCTAACCTATCTATTACCTTGGTATAATTTTGTCTACTTATTTTAGCTATGCATTTATTCACACCTTCTT
>CAZZCQ010000163.1:0-3708 GCA_964652285.1 uncultured Tissierella sp. | reverse complement strand
GCTTGTAGCTAATTGTTTTACACTTATCTTATATCCACCTTCTAAAGCATTATTTGATGGAGATATAGTTACTGCCTCCCCATTTGAAGATGTGGATGTCTTTGATGTAAAGGTTTCAAATGACTTAAGAATATTTATCTTTTCAAATAAGCTATTTAAACTTGTATTTATATTCTTCCAGGCATTCTGCTCTTCTGTGATACTTGCTTTTTTGTTATCAAATTGTTTTAATGGAAGTCTTTCTACTTCCATAAGTTTGTCTATTACGCTACTATCTATACCTGAATATGATCCTATAAAACTTATTCCAGCCATCTAATCAACCCCTTTCATCAACTAAAATCCCTACCAAATCCCATATAGAAGCAACTAAGTCCAAGATCTTTTCTGGAGGTATTTCCTTAATTATTTCATCAGTTTCATTATCCACCAATTTCACCATCATACGACTTGTTCTTTCATGAATTTTAAACTCAAACCTATCATTTCTACCAAAGAGTATTCGATTTGTATCATCTATAGCCTTCTGTAAATCATCCCTCTTAAATCCATGTCTATGGCTATCAGGGGATATTTCAGCAGCCTTTTCTCCAGAGGAAATCTTTCTATAAACATTCTTTTCTAGTGAAAGCCTAGTAGTGTCTATCATTACCTTATCAGTTACGCTTACTGGCTTTGTAATCTTAACCATGATCTTCACCTCAAAGTATTAATCAAAAAACTATTGTGAGTGTATGTAAAACCCTGACCTGTCATCCCGAGCCTAGGAAGGATCTTGAATTCCAAAATGTTTAAGATACTTCACTGCATTCAGTATGATAATAAAGGTTTTTGAAGATAAGCCGACTATAATATAGCCGGCTTATTCAGGATTTTATTGCAATAATTGTAGTACTGAATTTGGCATTTGATTAGCTTGTGCTAACATTGCTGTAGCAGCTTGGCTAAGGATGTTATTCTTAGTGAATTCCATCATCTCTTCTGCCATATCTACATCTCTGATTCTGGATTCTGCAGCAGATAGATTTTCTTGAGTTGCTGTTAAGTTATTAATAGTATGGTCTAATCTGTTTTGGCTTGCTCCAAAAAGTGACCTTTGCACAGAAACTAATTCTACAGCATCATCTATAGCTGTAAGTGCAGCATCTGCATCTGCAGCAACATCTAAAGCATCTACCCCTAATGTAGCAGCATCCATAGCACCAGTTGTGATGTCCATTTCTTCACCTACATTAGCGCCAACTTGTAAGGTAATAGTGCCCGCTGTTAAGACTTCAATTCCATTGAACTTTGTATTAGTTGCTATATCATTGATTGCAAGTGCTAATTCATCTATTTCATCTTGAATCTTTGCTACATCTGTAGTGTCATTTGTACCATTTGCAGCTTGAATAGTTAGTTCTCTCATTCTATTAAGCATTGCATGGGTTTCACTTAATGCGCCTTCAGCTGTTTGTACTAACGAGATACCATCTTGTGCGTTTCTAATAGCTTGTTTAAGTCCGCCTACTTGACCTCTCATCTTTTCAGATATAGCTAATCCTGCTGCGTCATCTCCTGCCTTGTTGATTCTAAGTCCTGATGACAATTTTGCTAATGAATTACTCTTTGAAGCATTTGCTGCTGTAAGTCTTGAATAGGTGTTCATTGCTGAAATGTTTTGATTAATCCTCATTTAATATTCCTCCTTGAATTTGTTTTGGCATCCTTGCCTGTTTTAAAGAAGCATGGCCATTTCTCTTCTTAATGATAATATCGGATAGGTGAGTGAAGAATTAATAGCCTGAAATTGAAAAATGAATAAAAATCAATTATTTGGTCTTTATCCATTCAATATCTTAAGTACATCTATATCCACATCCAAGGACTTCTTGTTCTCCTCTATGACCTCATCATACACTTCTTTTCTTAAGATGGAGATATTCTTAGGCGCCTCTATGCCTATCTTTATCCTACCATCCTGTATATCTAGTATCTTTATTTCAATATCATCATCTAGAATAATACTCTCGCCTATTTTTCTATTCAATATCAACATATCATTCACCATTCCCTTCTGGGAATAGCCTATGCCTAGTGAAATATTTCGTGTCATTTTGAATAAACTGTCTACCTTCCCTATTAGCCATATTGATTACAATAGGTGCCATAAGATTAGCTGTACTCTCTTGAAATGTCTTGCCTAGAGTTACAATGTTAAATATAAGCATATCATTTTCCCTGTTAGGGTATATACCTATCTTCTCTAATTCTTTATCAGCTATATCCACTATATAATCATTATAAAAATCCCATGGATCAATAATAAAGAAGGCAATATTGGGATCCTTTAAATCTTGGAGGATTTTAAAGTTATCGTTATTTAAAATGTTCAATATAATAAATTTACGATGTGAGTCAAATCCCAATATACCCTGGGGAAACTTGATTATTTTATCCTGGTCGATTTCCACTTCACCTAGATATTTTGTTTGAATAATCATGTAAACACATCCTTACCTCAAATAATCCAGCAGACTTGGCTGCAGTATTCTGGCTCCTACTGATAATGAGGCTTGGTAGGTGGTAGCCATCACCATATACTCCATGTACTTCTCTGCCACATCAATATCCTCTCTTTCAGACAATAATTCCTTGAGATTTATATTTTCTGCTCTGTTTCTCTCTTCTGCTGCTTCCAATCTATTGTGGATTGCCCCTATCTGTGTACGAATTCTAACTATGTTATCTGTAGCCTTCTGTACATCTCCAAGAAAGCCATTTGTTCCAGTTAATAAATCCACATCTCCATTTAGCAGCGCATCTATCACATTAGATAATAAATCTCCTAGATTTATTCCATCATGTTCGACAATTCTACTACCATCTGTAATTAAATCTACTAGAACACCTTGAGATATCTCCCTTGAGACATTATTATTATCTCCATTATAGGTTAACACATCACCTATCATATCAAAAGGTCTTTCAGTAGTTTCTTGCCCAGCAAATATATATCTTCCATCAAAATTGATATTCAATATGCCAACTAACTCCTTTGTCTTCATCTTTACTTCTTCAACAATGGCACCTCTATCTAAATCAGACAGAGTGCCGTTAGAACCATATATTATTAAATCTGCTATGCGTTGTAAGGTCTTGGTTGCATCACCTAAGGCTGTATCCTGTGTCTTTACCCAGCCCAATGTGTCACTAATATTGGTATTATATTGCTCATTTTGTAAAATATTGTTGCTCATGGACATTATCTTGGCTACAAGTAGTGGATTGTCTGACGGTCTAGATACTTCCTTTCCTGAGGATAGTTGATTCTGGTATTTTTGCATCTGATTGAGATTGTTTGTGAGATTTCTCAAGAAACCCTCACTTAAAACCCTGTTTGTAATCCTCATTTCTTATACCCCCGTTCTATTTATCAAGACATCCAACATCTCTGACAAAACTTGAATTACCCTAGCGTTAGCCTCATATGCTTTTTGATACTTAATTACATTTGATACCTCTTCATCTATGGAAACTCCAGAGGCAGACTCCCTTCTCAACTCCAACTGCCCCACCAATATCTCTTGATTTGCTATTATATTATCTGAGTGTTCCTTTGATATGCCTATATTGGTAACTATACTTCCATATACCCCCTCTATAGTCATACCTCCTACAAAATCCTTAATAGACATTGTAGTTAAGTCATAGTCAAATGCATCACCC
>CAZZCQ010000162.1:0-3719 GCA_964652285.1 uncultured Tissierella sp. | reverse complement strand
GAGGTGACCAAATGTCTTCAAGCATTAACTTGTTTAATAATATTTCAATCATATATGGAATGTTTTTTGACATTCAAGTAAGTTATTATAAAAAAATTATAGATAGGATAAATCCTGAATTTGATATGACGAAATATAATTTTGTATTGGATCTAGGCTGTGGGACTGGTGCATTGAGTAATGTATTATATGATAAGGGTCTTAGTGTTACAGGGGTTGATCCTTCTGAAGGAATGCTCAAGCAAGCACAGAAAAGAAGAAGAGATAAGGATATTAAATTAATTAAAATTATTCCTGGGAAAAAGCTACCTTTTCCTGATAATAGTTTTGATATTGCTATTTCATCCTATGTTGCCCATGGCTTTAAATCTGAAGAAAGAATAAAATTCTATAAAGAAATGAAAAGAGTTACGAAGGAATATGTCATATTACATGATTATAACGATACTAGGAACATCATAACGACCATTATAGAGTGGCTAGAAAATGGAGATTATTTTAACTTTATTAAAGTAGCTAAGGATGAATTGGAAGACATCTTTCAGGATGTTAATGTAGTTGATGTGGATACTAGGGCTGCATGGTATATATGTAAGAGTAGCTAAGTTGTAAAATAATTAAGTTAAAGTAAGACCTGAGAATGGCATTTGCTTCTAGTAAGTATAGAATATTATAAGAAAAAGTGATTACTTCTAGTTGTAAATATGTTGTAAATTTTCGGTAAATTATTAATCATGTTATAAACTTTATATTGATTCTCATATAAGCAAGAAAGACCTTGATTCCCAATCAAGGTCTTTCTTGCTTATACATTTTATGTCTCCTCATGAATATTTATTTCTAAACACATTTATGTATTCTCATCTTTCTTGTGATCAATTTTAGCTCTTTCTTGTGATAGGCTAAGATATATTGCTATTGGGATAAAAACTAATGACAATATTATCCTATATTTAGTTTGTTCAAATGTTTGAATTATGGTAAAAATAACTGCGATAATTGGCAGAATCTGATTATTACTATTTTTTATGAATAAATAACTCATATCTCTTGATACCGTTACTATACTATTTAGAGATAGAATACCCAGTTCGCTTCTGTATCTAGCAGGGATACCTATCATCACACTAGCATCAACTTCATCATAGACCAGTGGATTAGAGTCTTGCAGCATTTGAAAAGAATCAAATTCTAAAGCTCTCAGTGAAACTTCCTTATTTCTATGTTTTATAACTACCTTATCCAGTTCACTAATCCCCAATATCTTCATCGTATTAGGCATAAGCCTTACAATATCACTATTCTCATCAGTAGGATAAGGTCTGCCTGTTCTCAAATTTATTTTCTTAGCATTGATTAATTTCTTTAATAAGTTATCTTTTATTGAACTCGAATCTTTTTTGTTATTTGTCTCGTTTATCTCAATCAATTCGAGCTTATTAAGATTTAGTCTCCTAAAAATCCCTTTTAACTTATCATCCTCAATATATTCTCTTTTAATTCTATAATTTCTTTTTTGATTTTCATATGCTTCCAAAAGTATTTTTTTATCATCATCAGTCAATTCTGGACTGTTTTGGTATATATAAAAATCTTCAGCAGTGATAACTTTCTTAGGAATATTTATATTCATCAATTGCCTTTGGTAGTAATTAAGGAATACTTTCCCACTGGATTTACTTTGTTCAGATTCTTCAATGGAATCGAGGGAAAAATCAATATCATCAGTTCTATTATATAATTGATAAGCTTTGTTAAGGTTTAAGCCACCAATGACTTCTGACCCAAAGAATACCTTATTAATTCCTACCTTGGGTATTCCAAGGGACAAATCTTTTCTTCTGTTTCTCTGAAGGATAAGATACTCCTCCTTTTGATTATCAATAGGAGATCCAAACAATTCATCACATAATTTACTTGTCAAATACACATTCCCATCTAACAATTCTTTTTTCCTATTTTGAATTTTGTATCTAGCTAGGATAGTGCATGGTTTACAAGTACAATCTAATCTTTGAATCTGAAAAGTATCGTGCTTTTTGAAACCATACTTAATTGTGTCATTTAGAGAAAACTCAAGCTTGTCCATTGGAAGTGGTCTATCACTCTTCTGAGCTCTAAAGACATAGGTTTCTGGATTCCAATCAAAACCCTTAAAGAACATTATTGTCTTATATAGAGCATTGATCAAACAATAATAAGTATCAAAGGATTCTTCATAATCCCTGTATTTACGATTAATCTCAAGCTGCAAAGAAGGGATTTTACCTAATTCTCCTACATTTTTGCTAATATTATTTGCTCCATCAGCATTAAAAATTTTATTTATACCAATGTTCGTTAGGCCATGTTTATGACAAATTAACATAATTATTTCTGGCAAAGCATTGAAGCCATTCAAAGAATCTCCATAGTTGCTCCCAATATCAATATCTATATCTCTACTTTCAATGGTTCCATGTAAGTCGATAAATAGTTTGATATTATTTTCTTTTACTATTTTTATAAGAGTATTTTTATAATCATTATCCTCTTCAATACTATCATAATTGGGATCAGTACCATCGTTCTTTGTTTTATATACAATATGGCATCCAGTTAATTCATGCATTATCTTTGTGATGGAACCAGTGAACATATCAGCATATTTTAATCTGCCATCTCTTATATGATTGACTGAGTGGGGAGCTGATAGGAGAATTGGTATAGACCCTTTATGATATAAAAAACCATAATTCTTAGACAAATCACCATCATATTGATTCACGCTAAATTCTTCTTCATACTTTCCAGCCATTACAAGTAATTTATTTTTATCATTAATATAGTTCATATGTATCTCCCTTATATCTCTCTCAAGAAATGTATATTATCTTCTTGTAATCTTTTTTAAGACTTATCAGTCAAGATTCAGTGTATCTTGATTAAATAGTTCTTTGGTCTCCTTTACTAAGGATTGCGTACCTAAGATACATATCATGTCATCTGGTGTAAGCAATGATTTGGCTTTATCCATAGCCTCATCAATGCTTGGAGCAAAATCCAACTTATTGTCCCCTATTACTTCTTTAATTATTCTATACTGATTGTCCTTGAATTTCAAATGTTGATTCTTTGTCTTTGTTAGGATGATTCTACTTCCCAAATGACTAATGCTTTGAATAACTCCCAAGTAGTCCTTATCATCTGGTATTCCTATAATAAATACAAGGTCCTTCTTACCAATTTCCTCTATAACTTCTTTTACATATTGGGCACATTCTTGATTTATACATCCATCTAACAATACTGTTGGATTGTTGCTGATAATCTCAAGTCTTCCAGGCCATGTCAATTTTTCAAAGCAGCTATCCACAATATGAGAATCCAATTTGCCAATTATATTCTCTGCTGCACTTATAGCTAAAGCAGCATTATATGCTTGATTTCTACCTAAAAGTTTCAAATTCAAATTTTCATATCTATTTTTACCTGTAATTACATCAAAATCAGTCCCCCAAGAGCTTAGCTTTATATTAGAGGATTTAAAATCCTTATCATAGTTATATAGGAATACCTTATTCATTTTAGCTTCATTATTAATAATATCTAATACTTGGGGTTTTTGGCATGCAGAAAAAACAAAGTCTTGGCTAGCTTTAATTACACCAGCTTTGTTATGAGCAATTTCTAATATATTTTTACCTAACTGTGGTATATGCTCTTCAAAGATAGTATTG
>CAZZCQ010000161.1:2681-3720 GCA_964652285.1 uncultured Tissierella sp. | reverse complement strand
ATCTGATATTGCTATACTCTATAGGACTAATGTCCAATCTCGTACTTTTGAAGAGGCTTTCATGCAGGAAGGGCTTCCTTATAGGATAATTGGTGGGCTAAAGTTCTATGATAGAAAGGAAGTCAAGGATATCATAGCCTATTTAAAGGTTTTAGAAAATCCTAATGACAACATATCCCTAAAGAGGATTATCAATATACCTAGAAGAGGAATAGGAAATGCTACTATTGAAAAGCTAGAGGAATATGCTTCTAGTATGGAAGAATCCATGTATGCATCATTATTTAGTATTGACAATATTGAGACATTAGGGACAAGAGCAAAGAGAAGCATTAAGGAATTTGTAGACATGATGAATACTTTAATAGCCAAAAAGGAGATAATGGGATTAAAGGAATTTATAGAAGAGCTTATCAATAGTATTGGATATATAAAGGATTTGGAAAGGGATAATACTATTGAGTCAAAGACAAGAATCGAAAATATTATGGAGTTCATCTCTGTTGCTTTGAACTTTGAAGAGCGAAATGAAAACCCTAACCTTGAGGATTTCTTAGCAACAATATCTCTATTATCAGATGTTGATAAAAGCAGTGATGATAGCTATGCTATAACTCTGATGACGATCCATAGTGCAAAAGGCTTAGAGTTTCCAGTTGTATTTTTAGTAGGGATGGAGGATGGTCTATTTCCTATTATTAGGGATTATGATAATGAGGAAAGTGAATTGGAAGAGGAACGCAGACTTTGTTATGTAGCAATAACAAGAGCTGAAGAACTTCTTTTCATCACTAATGCTAAGAGAAGAACTATTTATGGAAACACAATTTTTACAATACCATCTAGGTTTATAGAAGAGATGGGAGATACTATAGAGAAAAAGATAGTTAAAGTTGACAGAGAGCCTAAAGAGGAACTTGTAAGGGTTTGGGATTATACTATTCCTAAAAATGAGCCTATCAATAAACAAAAAAACATCTCAGATATTGAAGTTAATCTTGGCGATAAGATTAAACACAAGAAATGGGGAATAGGTACC
>CAZZCQ010000161.1:0-2671 GCA_964652285.1 uncultured Tissierella sp. | reverse complement strand
AAGAATTGAGCCTCAAGAAGATGATAAGGAATTGACAATCGCCTTTGATAATAAGGGTCTTAAGAGGTTGTTGATGTCCATTGCACCCATAGAATTTATTTAGGGGGTATAAATTTGGATAAGGAAAAAAGATTAGATGAGTTGATTGAGATAATCAATGATTTAAACTATTATTACTATACTTTGGATAATCCCAAGGTTAGTGACAAGGAGTATGATTTACTCTATGATGAATTAGTTCTCTTAGAAGAAGAATTGGGTATAATAAAGCCTTATTCCCCTACGCAGAGAGTTGGGGGACATATCTTAGACAAATTCCAAAAGCATACTCACCTTGGAAGGCTTTTGAGCTTGGATAAGCGTCAGAGTTACGAAGAACTTATAAATTGGGATAATCGAGTTAGAAGACTGATTTATGATTATAATTTAAATAATAATGAAAAACTTCCAGAACCCTTATATATCATGGAATACAAGTTTGATGGATTGACCATTAACCTTACTTATAGAGGTGGTGAATTGGTCCAAGCTGCTACTAGGGGAAATGGTAATATAGGAGAAGGTATATTAGAACAAGTTAAAACTATTAAATCCATACCTATGGTGATTCCATTTAATGGCACCATGGAGGTTCAAGGGGAAGGGATGATGCCTCTATCAGTATTAGAGAAATATAATAGAACTGCAACTGAACCTTTGAAAAATGCTAGAAATGCTGTTGCTGGTGCACTAAGAAACTTAGATACCAAAGTTACAGCTGAAAGGAATCTAGTAGGTTTTTTCTATAATATTGGTTATATTGAAGGGAAGAGTTTTACGACCCATATGGAGATATTGGATTTCTTAAAAGAAAATAGATTGCCAGTATTCAATTATGCTAAAGCATTTGATAATATAGATGATTTAATAGATGAGATTGAAATCATAAAAGATGAAAGAAATAAACTTGATATACAAACCGATGGGATGGTTATCAAGATTGATGATATTAGAACTAGGGAAGCTCTAGGTGCTACCAATAGATTCCCAAGATGGGCTATGGCCTATAAGTTTGAAGCTGAGGAGGTCAGCACTAAACTACTAGCTGTGCAATGGAATGTGGGGCGTACTGCTAAGGTAACCCCTACTGCATTATTGGAGCCAGTGGATATCGGTGGAGTCACTGTTCAGAGAGCTACCCTTAATAATTATGATGATATCGAAAGAAAAGGGGTAAGGATTAATTCAAGGGTCCTTATTAGAAGGTCTAATGATGTAATTCCTGAGATATTGGGTACCTTAGAAAGTGATGAAGAGACAATCCCTATTGAAAAGCCAACTCATTGTCCTGCTTGTCATAGTGAATTATATCAAGATGGAGTTCATATATTTTGCCCAAATTCACTATCATGTAAACCCCAATTAGTAGCTAGATTGGTTCACTTTACCAGTAGAGATGCTATGAATATTGAAGGTTTTAGTGAAAAGACTGCAGAAAAATTATTAGAGGAGTTAGATTTAAAGGATTTGCCTGAAATATATGAGATAAAGTATGATGATTTGATAAATCTTGAAGGTTTTAAAGAAAAGAAAACCAACAATTTATTAGAAGCCATAGAAAGGAGTAAGGATGTATCCTTAGCATCTTTTATCTATGCCTTAGGAATTAGGAATGTTGGGATTAAAACTGCAAATGACCTTGCAAATCATTATAAATCCTTAGATAATATAAAGAAAGCTGAGACTGATGACTTGATAGAAGTGGGAGATATAGGTCCTATTATTGCTGAGAATATCTTGGAATTTTTCCAAGATGAAGAGATTCTAAAAGCTATAGATAAGCTACTTTCTGAAGGGGTCAATCCTACATATGAAGAGATAGAGACCACCGAGTCTATATTTACTGATAAAACGGTAGTCATTACAGGGATTATTGAAGGACTTTCAAGAAATGAAATAAAAGAATTGCTAGGGAAGATGGGCGGAAAGGTTTCTGACTCTGTAAGTAAGAAGACAGATTATGTAATAGTAGGGGCTGATCCTGGCAGCAAATATACCAAGGCTATTAATTTAGGAATTGAAATAATAGATGAAGAAATGCTGAAGAACATATTAATGTAGGGGCTTAATAAAGAGGAGGAAATATATGATATCTAAAGAAGAAATATCTCAAATAGCTGATCTATGCAAATTGGATTTTAATGAGGATGAAAGCGAAAAATTTATGCAAGATTTTCAAAGAGTTTTGAATCTAATTGAGAGGATTAAGGAAGTAGATACAGAAGGTGTAGAACCAACTTATCAGGTAAATGAATACAAGGAACCAATGATATATGATATAGTTAAAGAAAGTTTGCCACAAAAAGAGGTTTTAAAGAATACTATGGAAGAAAAATTTGGATATTTCAAGATACTAAAGGTAGTAGACTAAGAGGGGTGAGATGGTTGGGCATATTAGATATAAGAGCAAGGAATATAAGAGAGAAGATTGTAAATAATGAACTGACAGCAGGACAAGTTATAGAAGCATATTTGAACAACATTGAAAAATATGAAGATGAAATTAATGCATTTATTACCATAGCTTTTTTGGAATCAAAAGCATCTTTCATGGATTGTTCCAAATCTTTTATGGTACTTACAGTTCTTCCTTCAATATTAAAGGCATCTGCAAGTTTTATAAAGTCCACAT
>CAZZCQ010000160.1:0-3735 GCA_964652285.1 uncultured Tissierella sp. | reverse complement strand
TATATCCTTCCATAACAGCAAAGTTAAAATCTCCAGTAGCTGGATTGACACTACCACCACCTAATTTCTTAGCATAAAGGCCATATTCAGTAGCCTCAATCATCTCATCCAATGTGGATTCCCCTTGATCTATATAGGTATTGTTCATCCGTGAAGTAGGTGCAAATTTGTATGATTGTCTACGACCAGAACCAGTAGATGGAGTATCCATTCTCCTACCATTTAATCTATCAACTAAATAACTTTTAAGCACTCCATTCTCAATTAGTACATTCCTTTGGGTAGGAGTACCCTCATCATCTATATTAGATGTTCCCCATCCATTTGGAATAGTCCCATCATCAATTGCTGTCACTAAGGGAGAAGCAACTATTTGACTTAGTTTATTAGCAAAGGCAGATGTCTCCTTTGATACAAATTCTGCTTCAAGAGCGTGGCCACAGGCTTCATGAAAGAGCACACCTCCAAATTCATTATCAATAATTACTGGCATAATACCACTTGGACAATAATCAGCATATATTGCAGTTTTAGCCACCCTCGATGCTTCCCTGGCAACCTCTTCCACATCTATAGTATCGAAGAATTCAAACCCCATAGATGCACCAGGGTTATTAGTACCAACTTGCATTTCATTGTCTTTAGAAGCTACAGATTGAACTGAGTACCTAGTCCTTACTCTAGAGTCAGTGACTAATAATCCCTCAGTATTAGCTATTTGGACATTTTGCTCTTCTTCCAGATAATTTATAGTCACCTGAGAAATCACATCATCATAATTCTTTCCAGCCTCATATCCAAGCCTAATCAAATCAACCTTTTCATTCTTTTGAATATCACTAGGAAGTATCTTAATAGGATTATAATTTGCGGTATTACCCTTCAGAAGATTCAAGCTTATATTTACTTGACCATCATTCAAGGCTTGTGCTGCCTTCTTAGCAACCTTTATTAGATTTTCTCTAGTTGAATCATTGGTATAGGCATATATACTATTGTATTTATCTAATATTCTTATACCTACTCCATAATCCTTACCTGATACATTGTTTTCCAATATACCTCCAACCATTCTCATATTTGCATTGTATTTATCCTCTAAGAATATTTCCGCAAAATCCCCACCACGGGATAAGGCAGCATACAACACATCCTCTATCACTCTTTTATCCAGCAAAACTAACCCCTCCAATTTATTATCCAAAACATCAATTAGATGGCATCCAATATTTCTCCTATAACTCTAGCAACAATGGTCCTAGAAAGGATTACTGGCTTGCCAGTCCTCTTTGATACTCTATTTTTCATCTCTTGAGTATAACCCATACAATCCAAGGCAATCACATCAATATTAGTCTCTTTATTTAGCTCCTTAATTGCCTCATCTATTTCATCATTCCCCTTATACGGAGAGCCATTCACTACCACAGCTTCAACACCTGCTTGACTCCATTTTTCAATACACTGCTTCTTTTGGTCCTTATCAGGTATGATTACTCCAACCTTACCCTTGTTCACAAGACTAAGTGTTGCTCCAAGTAGAATTCTTTCTGGAATAAATATTGGTTTTGATGTTTTAAAAACATCAGGAAACTCTCCTGTGCACAGGAATATAATAGCATCTGCTCCTTCAGCCTCTAACTTTTCTATACAATCCTGCAATAATGGCAATATATTGCTTTCTCCAAGATTTACACTTCTCCCATCATTGAGCTTTGAAACCAATACATAGTCTCCATCTTCTGGCTTTAATTTCAAAATTTCCTCATATGAAAGGGCATCAAGTGCCCCTGCTTGGATAATTTCAACATCTCCAAGATAAGGTATCATTTCAGGTATAATATCATCTCTAGGGGATTGTCCTATTGTAATGGCTCCTAATCTCTTCATAAAACTAATCCTCCTCCTCTGTTCCACTACTTTGAATGTGGTGCATACTCCCGTACAATTTATTTATTCTATCAAACTCAACCTCGTCATAAAATTTGCAATCTCCTTTGCCAAATTGCTTAGCTACCTCAATAGCAAATCTTGCAGTCTGCTCCAAGTCAAAGGGATGGCTGGCCCCTGTAGCACATCCAGGGACTGCCACCTCTGTTGTAATAGCAACACCTACTAGAGGAGCATTTGTAGCAGTAGATGGTTGTAATATACTATTTAAATGATAGATATCATTCCCATAGGGAGTGATATCCTGTGTCGTAATAGGAAATACATGTGGTAATCTGCCAGTAGTGATTTCCATTATATCTAATAGATCATCACTTACTTTGAGTATATAACCTTCCTTTACAGTTGGAGATATAGCAAATCCTCTATGATTTATTACCCTATTTCCCTTGGTTGTATCAATGGATAATATGGCATCTAATTCCTCAGTCATATCTTCCTTATTAATAGTAGCAGTATCAACAGGTGAATCCATAAAAGGTACTGGTTTGTGTGGTAGAGTAGGAGCATCTGGACATATATGAGTAGAAACAATTACATCACCATATAGATAATCTCCTTTCTTTTGCATATCAAGTAGTTTTGCTGCTGTAGCTAATGCAACTATAGCACCATCCGCATCTGAAACCATTCCTATCATTTCAGGTCTAGCTCCAATTCCTCCTAATTGTCCCAAAACACCCAAGGTTGGTGAATCTCCTCCATGCATTTTACCATTCACTCCAGGAATCTTAACCCTTATATAGTCAGTCTTGCCTTTATCTCCTTGAAGGGTCTTTACCTCAATTTCCTTACCTCCAAGAGATACCAGATATTCTTTTATTTGTTTCCCATCAACAATTGAACTATCAATCAAATCACATACTTCAATTATCTGCTTAAGTACCATATCTACACCTCTTTTGTCTAAAGTTTAAATCAACTACATCTATTGATTCTTATTTATATAGAACAAACTGTTCTATCTTTAAAGTGTTCAGGTGTCACATGAACCAGTATCCATGTCTCCCAGCTTTAGATGTAAGCTTCCATCTAGCTTTACCTTATACATCACTTCACTAAATAGTTTGCTATCATAGGTTGGATATAATATCCAATCTCCTGCAAGATTGATATTATATGGATTATATATATCACAAATTTTTCTAACCTTTTGATTTGAAGCGTTTTGTTCATATAAGCTATACCTAAAATCAGAAGAGATACTATTAGATTTTGTAAAATAAACCAAACCTTTCCTTACATTAAAATCTAAAATATTATCTTCTAAAGCTAAAACTTCTTTGCCACCATCTTTTTTGATTTTCCCTATTATCCATTTGGAATTCGAACCCTTGTACTTATAATATAAATAATCTTCATCTAATATAAGCTTAGAACATTGCTTTTCAGAAATCTTGACTGGACTTTTACCATCAACATTAATCTTAGATAAACCATTCCCATCACTATAAAATACTAAATTTCCATCAGTTGCAAATTCACTTATATTATAACATATCTTACTGCATTCCAAAGTTTTCAGATTATATCTATATAGTGTGTAAACACTTGAACTATCCTTGTCGGTAAAATATAGCCAATCTTCTACTATGGCTATTTTGCCCTTTGGCTTTGCCATATTACCATTAGACAAATTTATATTTAGCTTAATAAATTTGTAATCATTCTTCTTCACATAATGAATTTCATCTGTATAAGGTCCTTTTATTATAAAGTATATTTTGTCATTATACCCATTTAAATAACTAATCTCATTTTTATCTGTCTTCTCTATAAATATAT